>CAMPIK010000112.1 GCA_946886325.1 uncultured Shinella sp. | reverse complement strand
GGAAAAGGCCCGTGAAGCAGGATCGCTCGCGTAACGCATTTCCGGTGAAATCCGAATCACCGGAAATGCGCTAGCTATTGTTTCTGCCGCACTATCCAACGCCGAAGCAATTTCGATTCTGCCAGGCGGGGCAGTTGCCCCGGCCAGTCGGCGATCAAGCCGGCTTGTCGCCGCCCTCGGGCGTTCCGGCCGGCAAGTCCTGCGCCGCATCCGCTTCCGGTGCCGGATCCGCGCCGCCGAAATCAACATTCGGCTGCGGCTCCAGCGGATCGGCGGCGGCTTCGGCAACAACCGTCGCGGCAGGCGCATCGAGGTCGTCGAGCACGTGTCCCGACATGCCGCGGGCAATCTCTTCCTCGCCCATCAGGATCCGGTCGGCGCCAAGCTGCGCCAGATGGTCGACCTCTGCGTCGGAATGGGCGCGCGCGATGATCTCGAGCTTGGGGTTGGCGCTCCGCGCCTGCTCGATGAGTGTGCCGGCCTCGAAGGCATCCGGGATGGCGGAGATGAACCAGCGGGCGCCGCTGACATTGGCGAGATCGAGAATGCCCCGGTTTCCGGCCATGTCCGAGATCACCTCGACGCCCCGTTCGCGCAGCGCATCGGTTGCTTCGGACCGTTCCTCGATCACGATCAGCGGCACGCCGCGTGCCAGCAGCGTCTCCCCGATGCGCGATCCGACGCGGCCGAAGCCGACCAGAATGGCGTGGCTGGAGAGCGTGGTCGTCTTGCGATCGTCCGTCTCGTCCTCCTGCGGCGCCTCTTCCTTCGGTATGTCGGCGCTTTCCGCCGTTGCCGCGACCGGTTCGGCGGCGACTGGCTCCTTGGCCTTTTCCTTTTCCCGCTCGATGCGGGCGGCGTAGCGATCCACGGCGAGGAAGAGCAGCGGATTGACGAGAATGGAGAGCAGGGCGCCGGCGACGACGAAGTCCTGCGCTATCTCGGGAAGCAGATTGAGATCGACGCCGAGCACGATCAGGATGAAGGAGAACTCACCGATCTGGGCAAGGCTCGCGGCAATCGTCATCGCGACCGTGCGCGGATAACCGAAGCCGATCACGATCAGATAGGCGACGGCGGCCTTGACGAGCACGATCGTCAGGAAGGTCGCGATGATCGGCAGGGGATGCTCGAAGAGCACGATCGGATCGAAAAGCATGCCGACGGAGACGAAGAACAGAACGGCGAATGCATCGCGCAGCGGCAGCGTCTCGCGCGCCGCCTGCTGGCTGAGCTGCGATTCGGCAAGCACCATGCCCGCGAAGAAGGCGCCAAGCGCGAAGGAGACCCCGAAGAGATGTGTCGCGCCATAGGCGACGCCGAGCGCGATGGCGAGGACGGCAAGCCGGAAGAGCTCACGCGAGCCGGTGTGCGCCACATAATGCAGCACCCAGGGGATGACCTTGCGGCCGACGATCAGCATCAGCGCGACGAAGGCCGTCACCTTGAGCGCCGTGACGCCGAGCGCCGTCCAGACCGCGCCGATGCCAAGCGCCTGCGTCAGCGCGGGATCGGCATCCGCCACCTCCGCCGTGCCGCCCAGCATGCCGGCCAGCGGCGGCAGCAGAACCAGCGTCAGGACCATGACGAGGTCTTCGACGATCAGCCAGCCGACCGCGATGCGCCCCTTCTCGGTTTCCACCATGCGCCGCTCCTGCAGCGCACGCAGCAGAACCACGGTACTTGCGACCGAAAGCGAGAGGCCGAAGACGAATCCGGTGCCGGGCGGCCAGCCGAGCGCGAGCGCCAACAGCATGCCGAAGAGCGTCGCGACGGCGATCTGGCCGATTGCACCAGGAATGGCGATGGAGCGGACCGACAGCAGGTCCTTCAGCGAAAAATGCAGGCCGACGCCGAACATCAGCAGGATGACGCCGATCTCGGCAAGTTCCGTGGCGAGCTTCTGGTCGGCGACATAGCCGGGCGTGAAGGGGCCGATCAGGACGCCTGCGAGCAGATAACCGGCAATGGGGGGGAGGCGAAGACGATGGGCGATGAGACCCGCGACAAAGGCGAGCACAAGACCCGCGACGATGGTGGTGATAAGAGGGGTCGCGTGGTCCAAGAGGCCTCCGTGCTATGTCTTGAGATATCAAGAACATAGGATAAGGTTCCCGAGAGCCGAATTCAACCGGAAGCCGGTCCGAACTTGGACCATTCTTGCGATTTGCGGTATCGCCGATGCATTTTTTCGACCGGATGCCGGAGCCCGGTCTCAAAGATCGGGCTCAGCCGTCGTTGCTGGCGTTGAGGTCTTCAGGACGAATGCCGTCGTCGGCGGGCTGGCGTTCCAGATGGGCGGAGCCCATCGCCTGGTAGAGATTGAAGAGCGCTTCGCTCGCCCGCGAGGCCAACCGAAACCATTCTTCGTTCGCTGCGATCGCGGGATGATGCACGAGATGCTGATCGACGAGGTCGAGCACGATCGAGGCCGAATGCATCGCTTCATGACAGCCGTGCCCGCCCGGCGCGTAGCGCTGGCAGAGTTCCGCCACGGAAATATTCTTCTCGCGGGCGAGTGCCGCCAGTTGCTTCACCCGCTCGTCTTCGAGCTCTATGTCGCTGCTTTCAATCATGCAATCGAGTGTCGCATAGCCCCTTGGACGTGTCGAGGGGATCGCCCGCTGCTGCACAAATCGCCGCAGGCGGGACCCGATCAATCAGGCAGCACTGGTTGCCTTCAGCATCCACAGGGCCTTTTCGTGGAAGGTGAGGCGGGCGGTCAGCATGTCCTCGGTGACGACGTCGCCGCTGTCGCCGGCTTTCGACGCTGCCTTGCGCATGGTGCGCACCGCCGTCTCATGGTCCTTGATGAGGTCGGCGACCATGGCGGAGGCGCTTTCCTTCTCGATGTCAGGGACCTCTCCGGCAAAATCGGCCTTGGTGAGATCGACGGGCGCCAGATGGCCGAGCGCGCGGATACGCTCCGCGATCACGTCCGTCGCCGAAAAGAGCGCGTTGTAATGATCCTCGAGCAGCTCATGCAGCGGCTTGAACAGCGGGCCGACGACGTTCCAGTGGTAGAGATGGCTCTTGATCAGCAGCCGGTAGGTGGCGCCGAGGATGTCGGACAGCGAGCGGGCCATCGCGTCGCGATAGGCGGCATCGAGGCCGATATTCATCTCTTCGTCGCGGGGTTTCGGTTTCAGGACTGCAGAGACCTGTGCCATCGTTGTCTTTCCTTTCATCGATTGTCTTGAAGCGATGCGTCGGCTGGAAAATCGGCAACAGCCGATTTTGTTCCGCAAAAACCGTTCGATCCGGCCTCATCCGATCCATTCGTTGCTGAAGATCAGGCTTGCGACGGAGATCGGCCGACCTGCCTCATCGCGCACCGTCAGCGAGATCACCAGCCGGTCGCCCGCGGGGATTTCGTCGCGGGCGACATCGAGCAGGATGCGGCTGATTTCCTGCGATACGATATCGCGGGAGGCGAGATCGACGCCCTCGTCGTCACGGGTCGGGCCGTCGCCATTGTGCAGGTCAAAATAAAATCGCATCGCTTTCCACCCGGTGCCGGGACATAAGGACCAACGGCGCGAAATGTTCCCGACGGCTCCGTCCGGCGCATGGACATTGGATTGCGGCGCCATAGGTATGAAGCAAGTCCCGGAGCCGCGGCGGCGCACCGGGCCACGGGAGCATCACCTTGATCGAAACGCTGTTGCTGAACCTTCAATCGCGCGACGTCCTGTCGAAGGCCGAACAGGACATCCTGCGGGACACGATCCTGCGCAACCGAAAGGTGGCCGCCGGCGAGGATCTGGTGACGGAGGGGTCGCGGCCGGATTTCAGCACGCTGATCCTCGACGGCTTTGCCGCCCGCTACAAGGTGACGGCGGAGGGCAACCGCCAGATCACCGCACTGCATGTCGCGGGCGACTTCGTCGACCTGCATGCCTTTCCGCTCAGAAAGATGGACCACGGCATCGTCGCCATGTCCGAGTGCCATGTCGCCTATGCCGACCATGCGGCGCTGAAGACCATCACCGAAACCGCGCCGCATCTGACCCGCCTGCTCTGGATGCAGACGCTGATCGACGGGGCGATCCACCGCGAATGGATCGTCGCCATGGGACGTCGCTCCCGAAAATCCCATATCGCGCATCTGATCTGCGAACTCTTCGTGCGGCTGAGGGTGGTGAAGAAGACGGACGGCTGGAGCTTCTTCTTTCCGCTGACGCAGGCGGCGACCGCCGATGCGCTCGGCATCTCGCTCGTCCATCTCAACAAGACGCTGCAGAAACTGCGCAAGGAGGACCTGTTCCGCTGGGAAAACCGGACGATCGTCATCGAGGACTGGGAAGGCCTGCAGCAGGTCGCCGAGTTCGATTCGTCCTATCTCAACCTCTCCGTCGAGCCGCGATGAGCGGGAATTGAAACGAGCAGCCCGTACCGTCGGGAGGCCGCGCAATCGCATGGTTGACGGGATGAAGGCAAAGGCGGTAAAGCCCGCAAGTCTGGGCAAACGGGGAGGCCGGCACGCTGGCGCCCTCCGGGATGCGTCCGAATCCCTGGGCGAGATGGAAGAGTGTCCGAGTGGTTTAAGGAACCGGTCTTGAAAACCGGCGTGCGGGAAACCGTACCGTGGGTTCGAATCCCACCTCTTCCGCCATAAATCATTGAAAATATTTTGAATTCTGAAGCTCTGGCAAGCCGCTGGACGCGAAGTGCGTTGACGAATCCCGGGAGACGAATCTCGCGTCTATCGAATGGTCCCTTCCACACGGAGATGGAATGTCGATCGCGCGACGTCGATTGCTCAAGTGATGAGCAAGATGGATAGGAATTCCAATGTCTATTGAGTCACCATCACAGAAGGACAGTTCTGACGAAAGTTCCGGGTAGCGAATATCACGCCGGCTCTACCGGACTTCTATAGCCATCTTCCCGGCCCATCCCACCGTTGTTTACCCTTCATCAACCATGTCGTGGCGATGATCCGATCACGGAATGTATCCGTTCGCAATTTTGCCATGTTGATGTCATGTTTAACGTTCTGTATGAATTGGGTGGCAGTCAGCGGTCAGCGCGCGGGGGCAACAAGCGTGTGGGCCGTACCATCGGGGACGAATTCGGCGTGGGACAGATGAAATTCAAGGTGCGTGCCGCCGCGATCGGCAAGTGTGTGCGTCTGGTCGCGATTCCGCTGGTGTGCGTCGGCCTTGCGGCCTGTTCGACGACGACCGGCAGCACCAAGAAGAAAGTTCGCAGCAAGGAATACTTTTCCGAGTCCGAATATGGCGTGAAGGCCAGCGAACGGGTCGTGGAAGAAGGCAAGGTCGTTCCGAAGGGTGGCGGCAAGTATCACGTCGGCAAGGCCTACAAGGTTCGCGGCAAGTGGTACCAGCCGAAGGAAGACCCCGGCTATGACCGGACAGGTGTCGCGTCCTGGTACGGTTCCGCCTTCCACGGACGCAAGACCGCCAATGGCGAAGTCTACGACAAGTATCATCTCTCCGCAGCGCATCCGACCTTCCCGCTTCCGAGCTATGCGCGCGTCACCAATCTCGAAAACGGCACATCTGTCATGGTTCGGGTCAACGACCGCGGACCCTTTGCCCATGGCCGCCTGATCGACGTCTCCTCGAAGACCGCCGAACTGCTCGACATGAAGCGGAGCGGCACGGCGAAGGTGCGCGTGCAATATGTCGGCCGCGCCCGCATGGACGGCCATGACATGCCCTATCTGATGGCGTCCTACGTTACGAAAGGGTCGCGCGTTCCGTCCGTCGATCCGGGCGGGCAGATTGCAACGGGCGTGATGGTGGCTTCGGCCGATCCGGCGGCCGGCGTGCTGCCGGGCGTTTCGGCCGAGACGGCACCTGTCGCAACCGGCGATGCCGCAACGATGACGGCGCTTGCCGGGACCACGCCGGTCAATGCGGCCGCGGCAGCACTTGAGCAGTTCGTCAGCCTGCCGGATGTCGGACCGTTGCCCGAGGATCGTCCGAACCAGATTCCGGCCTCCTTCGACGGCGCGACCTATGCCTCGGCCTATGCGGATCACCGCGTGCGCGACGCGGCAGGGGCCTTCGATGCGATCCTCCACGTCGACGGCTCGCTCACCCCGCTGTCGGATCTCGCCGACCAGGCGGGCTGAGGCTTGAGCAAACTGTCCAGGGCGACGGCTTGCCCTTCGGGCGGGCATGGACCAGTGTGAGGCATTCCTCGGAGTCGCCATGGTCCGCCGCCTGACACTTTTCGTTCTTCTCGTCCTGTCCGCCGTCTTTCCCGCAGCAGCACAGACCGCCGGATTTCAGACCAAGGCGAAACAGGCCTATCTGGTCGAGGCCGAAACCGGCACCATCCTCTTTGCGCAAGGGGCGGACGACCCCGTTCCGTCGGCCTCGCTTGCCAAGCTGATGACGATGGCCGTGGTTTTCGAGGCGCTGAAGAAGGGCGAGATCACCCTCGACACGACCTATCCCGTTTCGGAACATGCCTGGCGGACCGGCGGCGCGCCATCGCGCACATCAACGATGTTTGCCGCGCTGAAATCCGAGGTTCGCGTCGAGGATCTCGTTCGCGGCGTCGTCGTTCAGTTCGCCAATGACGGTTGCATCATTCTGGCTGAAGGCATGGCGGGCTCCGAAGAGGCCTTTGCGGCCCGGATGACGGAGGAGGCGAGGGCGCTCGGCCTGACCGTCTCGACCTTCGCCAATGCGACCGGCCTGCCGCACACCGACAACAAGACGACGATGCGCGAGATGGTCACGCTCGCCCGGCATATCCGGAAAAACTATCCGCAGTTCTACCGCTATTATGCGGAAGAGGACTTCGAGTGGAACAAGATCCGCCAGCGCAACAAGAACCCGCTGATCCCGCTGAATATCGGCGCCGATGGCCTCGCGACCGGTTTTGCCGAGGGCTACGGCTATTCGATCGTCGCCTCCGTCGAGCGCGACGGCCGCCGGCTGTTTCTGGCACTGGGCGGGCTCGAATCCGACAAGCAGCGGATCGAGGAGACCCAGCGCATGATCGACTGGGCAATGACCGCATTCGAGCGGCGCACGATCTTTGCCGCCGGAGAGACGATCGCCGAGGCGAGCGTCTATGGCGGCGCCACATCCGGCGTGCCGCTGGTGACGACGGAGAAGGTCGACGTCTTCCTGCCGGTCGATGATGCGCCGCGGCTCGTCGCGCGCGTTGTCTATAACTGGCCGCTGCGCGCCCCCGTCGAGCCGGGCGTCGTGGTCGGCAATTTACGGATTTCGAACG
>CAMPIK010000111.1 GCA_946886325.1 uncultured Shinella sp. | reverse complement strand
CCCAGTCAAAGATGCCTCCTCAGCAGGCTTATGGCCTGCTTGATTTCGTCGACGACGTTCTCGATTTCCGCGCGCATTGTCCGTTTCTTCTGGCTTGGTTTTGATGACGCCCGTCAATAGTGAGCGCCGGCGCGGATGTAAACCCCGCGCCGCCGTCACGTGCGGAACGGAGGATCAGAAGAGGCCGCTCTGGCCGCTGGTCACGGCCTGGTTCGCCTGCGGCGAGTTGCGCAGGATGTCTTCCGGCGCCATGAACTCGTCGGCGCCGATGACCGAGAAGACGTCGGCCGGACCCGTGCCGGGCTTGAAGGCCTCCATGATGACGCCGGGCTGGCCGGCGCTGGCCTGCATGCCGGTCTTGCGGTCGACCGCGATCATCTTCATGCCTTCCGGAATGATGAACTTGGTCGGCGGCAGCCCTTCGAGCGCGCCTTGCATGAATTCGTTGAAGATCGGGGCTGCAAGCGAGCCGCCGGTCGCGCCGCGGCCGAGCGGCGCCGGATTGTCGAAGCCGAGATAAACGCCCGCGACGAGTTCCGGCGTGTAGCCGACGAACCAGGCGTCCTTTTCGTCGTTGGTCGTGCCGGTCTTGCCGGCCGTCGGACGGTCGAGCTTGATCTTGCCGGCGGCGGTACCGCGCGTCACGACGCCTTCCATCATCGAGGTGATCTGGTAGGCGGTCATCGGGTCGAGCACCTGCTCGCGATTGTCGACGAGCGTCGGCTCGTCCTGGCCTTCCCAGTCATTGGCGTTGCAGGCCTCGCAGGTGCGCTCCTCGTGGCGGAAGATCGCCTTGCCGTAGCGGTCCTGGATGCGGTCGATGAGCGACGGCTTGATCTGCTTGCCGCCGTTCGCCAGCACCGAATAGGCCGACACCATGCGCAGCACCGTCGTCTCGCCAGAACCGAGCGACATCGCCAGCACCGGATACATCTTGTCGTAGATGCCGAAGCGCTCGGCATATTCGGCAACGAGGTTCATGCCCATGTCGTTGGCAAGGCGCACGGTCATCAGGTTGCGCGAGCGCTCGATGCCGAGGCGCAGCGTCGACGGGCCGGCCGAGCCGCCGCCATAGTTCTGCGGCCGCCAGACCTCGCCGCCGGCAACGATCTCGAAGGGCGCGTCCATGATGACGGAGGCCGGCGTATAGCCGTTGTCGAGGGCTGCCGCGTAGACGAAGGGCTTGAAGGACGAACCCGGCTGGCGCATCGCCTGCGTCGCGCGGTTGAATTCGGACTGGCCGAAGGAGAAGCCGCCGACCATGGCCAGCACGCGGCCCGTATGCGGGTCCATGGCGACCAGGCCGCCCTGAACCTTCGGCGGCTGGCGAAGACGATAGGTGCCGCCGGTCTCGGCCGGTTCGACATAGACTACGTCGCCCGCCGAAACGACGCCAGACGGCGACGTTGCGTTCTTGCGGTCGCGGCTCGCCGAGCGATAGGCCCATTTCATGTCCTCGGCCGCGATGCGGCCCGTCACGCGCTCCTCGGCGACCTTGCCGGAAACTTCGCGGCGCGGCTGCAGGCCGATATCGACGCCCTCGTCGTCGGCCGACAAAACGACCGCAAGCTTCCACTCGGGCACGTCGCGGAACGCGTCGACCTTGGCAAGCTCGATGCCCCAGTCGCCGCCGATCTCGATCTGCTTGACCGGCCCGTGGAAGCCACGGCGCTCGTCATAGCTGATCAGACCCTTGTGCAGCGCCTTGCGGGCGAGGACCTGCATGCGCGGATCGAGCGAGGTGCGCACCGACAGGCCGCCCTCGTAGAGCGCCTTGTCGCCGTAGCGCTCGATGATCTGCCGGCGGACTTCCTCGGCGAAATATTCGGACGCGAAGAGATAGGAGCCGCGATGGCGCGGCGTGACGCCGAGCGGCTGGGCCTTGGCCTCGTCGCCCTCGCTCTTCGTCACGTAGCCGTTCTCGACCATGCGGTCGATCACCCAGTTGCGCCGCTCGATCGCCGCTTCCGTCTTGCGGAAGGGATGGTAGTTCGACGGGCCTTTGGGAAGGGCTGCCAGATAGGCGGTCTCGGCGACCGACAGCTCCGTCACCGACTTGTCGAAATAGGTGAGTGCCGCACCGGCGATGCCGTAGGAATTCAGGCCGAAGAAGATTTCGTTCAGATAGAGCTCGAGAATGCGGTCCTTGGAATAGGCCTGCTCGATGCGGAAGGACAGGATCGCTTCCTTGACCTTGCGGTCGATCGTCTGGTCCGAGGAGAGCAGGAAGTTCTTCGCCACCTGCTGCGTGATGGTCGATGCGCCGACCGGACGGCGCCCGGACCCCATGTTCTGGATATTGGTGACGACGGCGCGGAAGAGGCCGGTCACGTCGACGCCCGGATGCTGGTAGAAGTTCTTGTCTTCCGCCGAGAGGAAGGCAGCCTTCACCCGGTCCGGGATCGCCTGGATCGGCAGGTAAAGCCGGCGCTCGCGCGCATATTCGGCCATCAGCGCGCCATTGCCGGCATGCACGCGCGTCGTCACCGGCGGCGCGTAGCTGTTGAGCACCTCGTAATCCGGAAGATCCTTGGTTACGTTCCCGAGATAGAGCGCGGCAGCTCCGGCAACGATGAGGAAGAACACCGTGCCGATCCCGAAAAAATATCCAATCAGTCTGATCATATGCTCGCTACCGGGCTAAATTCATCATCGACCGGTCATGTGCGGATTTGTCCGAACGCCGTGCGTCCGAGCGAAAATCCCCCTCATGCCGATCCTGGGAGTCGTGGCTCGAAGCCGCTCCCGACTCGTCCCACACTACAGCCTCCGACTAGAGACGGGAATGTGAGGAAAATAGGGCTTAGCGCATCCTCCGCGGGAAGGCCACGCTACAATCCGGCGGCCATGTCACTTTTTCGGCACAGAGCATGTCGAATGGCTCAACCGCCATTGGCAACGACCTCCGTCCGGTAGCGTTCGACAGCCTTGACGATCAGGTCTGCCACCTTCGCCTGCCATTCGGGATCGAGCAGCAGTTTCTCGTCCTCCTTGTTCGACAGGAAGCCGAGTTCGAGCAGGACGGAAGGGACATCCGGCGCCTGCAGCACGCGGAAACCGGCATGGCGGTGCGGATTGTTGATCAGCCGCACCTCGCCCTCGAAGGATGCGACGACGGTGCGCGCGAGGCTGATCGAGAAGGCCTGGGTTTCGCGGCGCGTCAGGTCGATCAGGATATCGGCCACTTCCGTCGGCTCGTCCGACAGCGGGATACCGGCGATCTCGTCAGAGAGGTTTTCCCGCTCCGCGAGATCCGCTGCAAGGCTGTCCGACGCCTTGTCGGAGATCGTGTAGACGGTCGCGCCGCGCACGTCCTTCTGGCGCAGCGTGTCGGCATGGACGGAGATGAAAAGGTTCGCCTTGCCGTGGCGGGCAAGCTGCACGCGCTGCGGCAGCGACAGGAACTCGTCCTTGTCCCGCGTCAGGAAGGCCTTGACGCCGGCGACCGTGTTCAGCTTGTCGGCGAGCTTTTGCGCAAAGGCGAGCGTGACGTGCTTTTCCTCGGTCTTGGTCGCGGCCCCGATCGCGCCGTTGTCGATGCCGCCGTGGCCGGCGTCGACTGCGATGACGAAGGCCGTATCTTCGGTGCGCGAGCCCGGAAGCAGGACCGGCGGCGCCTCCTCGACGATCGAGGTGACATCCTTCCAGGTCTGCTTTGCCACCAGTTCGTCGAAAGCCTGCTGCGTCACGATCGCCGCATCGATCACCAGGCGATAGGCCGAACCGCCCTGCTCCTCCTGGATATCGGAGAGCGCGACGGCGACCGGCCGGTCGGCCGTCAGCACGATGCGCGAGCGGCCCTCGTCCATCGCCCCGTAGCGGATATCGGAAAAGAGGCCGCGTGCCGCCATGTCGTCCGGCTTCAGCCCGAAATGGGTTTCCGGCAGGTCGATCAGGATGCGGAAGGGGTTTGCGACATAGTGGACGCGGATATCGGGCTTGCGATCGAAGTCGATGATGATGCGGGTGCGCGCATCGTCGCCGGCGATCCGCGCGTCGAAGGCGACGAGCGGCGAGGCATCCGGTTGCGTCACGGCCTCCACCGCCTGTGGTTGCACCCGATCGACCTCGACCGCCGTCGCGCCGCCTGCCGGAAGCGCGATTGCAAGCGCCAGCGCGACAGCGCCGAACCAACGGCGAGCCGCCCCTGCCGGGCGTCGATTGTGGACCGGGACCTTCAAATCACTGCAACTCCCCTTTGCTTGGCTTTTTCAGCCAAGTCTTCGTAAATGCTCGCTTTTTTAAACTTGTGCGACAGCCATCCCCGTCGCCGGAGATGCACCTGACCGCCAACAATGGCCCGGCATGGTTAACCGAACCTTACCCGACACGGAACGGCCCGTCGCGCACCCTCCGTAGCGTCAAGCGAATTCGATCATAATTATGACCGCTCCGGCTTTTCCCTTGCCATTGTGACATATTAAACATAAAAGCAATTTCAGGGAGAAAGCATAGACGGGATAGAATCGCCGACCGGGCAGCCAACCACTCAGGACCTGGCGCCGTACCGAGCCTTCATCCGCCGTCAGAGCGTTTTCGTCCCGCAGTTGAATCGCGGTAATCCGGCGGTGGCCGGACCAGTTAAAGGTGGATTTCCACCATGGGGTCCCAAGGGATCCCTTCATCGGACCGTATCGGTCTATGGTATTGGCATTCTCGTTTGGTCTTTGATGTCGTCGCACCAGTCATTGTCAGAGGTTAGCAGGTCCCGGAGCACAACAGCTCCGGCTGCTGTCCGGCTGGCGGCGGCGCACCTCCCCCGAGCGGGATCTATATTTTCCGGCGCAGCGCCCCTTTCTTCCGGCACACCTCCCGATGGGATCAGGTCGGCTGCCAGAGCGTGCTCGCGCCGAGGAGCAGAACTTACATGGCAGAGAAAATGCTTATCGACGCGTCTCACGCCGAGGAGACGCGGGTTGTCGTCGTTCGCGGGAACCGCATAGAAGAATTCGACTTCGAATCCCAGCACAAGAAGCAGATACGCGGCAACATCTACCTGGCGAAGGTGACGCGCGTCGAACCCTCGCTTCAGGCAGCCTTCGTCGATTACGGCGGCAACCGCCACGGCTTCCTGGCCTTCAACGAAATCCACCCGGACTACTACCAGATCCCGCTCGCCGACCGGCAGGCGCTCCTGAAGGCGGAAGCCGAAGAGGCGCGCCGCGACGACGACATCGAGACCGTCGAGACCGCCCCCGTAGCCCCTTCGCAGACGTCCGCGGCCGAAGCCGACGAGAGCGCCGCCGAACCGGCCGCCGTCGAGACCGCCAGCGAGCCTGAGGAAAAGCCGAAGGCCAAGCCGAAGCGCACCCGCAAGCCGCGCGCCAAAGCCGCAGCCGCCGCCGAGACACCTTCCGAAGAGGCCGTCGGCGAGACGAATGCAGCGGATGCCGGCGAACCCGCAGGCGACGACGGCGAAACGCCGTCCGGCAGCATGGCGGCGATGGTCGAGACCGATTCGATCTCGGAAGACGCCCGCGGTCGCCGCGGCGACGATGACGACGATGACGATCACGGCCCCGACGAGAAGGAAGAGATCGAATCCGTCGGCGCCGAAGACGCGATGGAAGAGGTTCCGGACCGGGTTTCGCGCAGCAAGCCGCGCAAGCAGTACCGCATCCAGGAAGTCATCAAGCGCCGGCAGATCCTGCTGGTGCAGGTCGCCAAGGAAGAGCGCGGCAACAAGGGCGCGGCGCTGACCACCTACCTGTCGCTCGCCGGCCGCTACTCGGTCCTGATGCCGAACACCGCTCGTGGCGGCGGCATTTCCCGCAAGATCACCAACCTGCCGGACCGCAAGCGCCTGAAGGAAATTGCCCGCGCGCTCGAAGTGCCGCAGGGCATGGGCGTCATCCTGCGCACGGCCGGCGCCAACCGCACCAAGGTCGAGGTCAAGCGCGACTTCGAATACCTGATGCGGCTTTGGGAAAACGTCCGCACGCTGACGCTGAACTCGACCGCGCCCTGCCTCGTCTACGAGGAAGGCTCGCTGATCAAGCGCTCGATCCGCGACCTCTACAACAAGGACATCAGCGAGATCGTCGTTGCCGGCGAGGAAGGCTACCGGGAGGCGAAAGCCTTCATGAAGATGCTGATGCCGAGCCACGCGAAGGTCGTGCAGCCCTATCGCGACGTGCATCCGATCTTCTCGCGCTCCGGCATCGAGGCGCAGCTCGACCGCATGCTGCAGCCGCAGGTGACGCTGAAGTCCGGCGGCTACATCATCATGAACCAGACCGAGGCGCTCGTCTCGATCGACGTCAACTCCGGCCGCTCGACGCGCGAGCACTCGATCGAGGAAACCGCGCTCCAGACGAACCTGGAAGCGGCCGAGGAAGTGGCGCGCCAGCTTCGCCTGCGCGACCTTGCCGGCCTCGTCGTCATCGACTTCATCGACATGGAAGAGAAGCGCAACAACCGCGCCGTCGAGAAGCGTCTCAAGGATCACCTGAAGAACGACCGCGCCCGCATCCAGGTCGGCCGCATCTCGCATTTCGGCCTGCTCGAAATGTCGCGCCAGCGCATCCGCGCCTCGGTGCTCGAATCGACGATGCAGACCTGCCCGCACTGCAACGGCACGGGCATTATCCGCTCGCAGTCCTCGGTCGCGCTGCATGTGCTGCGCGGCGTCGAGGAGTACCTGCTCAAGAACACGACGCACAATATCTCCGTGCGGACCGTTCCGGAGATCGCGCTCTACCTGCTGAACCACAAGCGCGGCACGATCATCGACTACGAAAACCGCTTCGGCGTGGCGATCGTCATCGAGGCGGATGCCCATGTCGGCGCGCAGCATTTCGCGATCGACCGCGGCGAAGCCGTCGAGAACCCCGTCAAGATTGACCAGATCGTCACCTTCGATCCGGAAGAGGACGAGGATGACGATATCGTCATCGAGGACGAGATCGACGAGGAAGACGAAGACGAGGCAAAGCCGGCCGCTGCTGCTGCAGCAGCGCCTGCGACCGCCGTCGCCGCGTCTCAGGACAGCGATGACCAGAACGGCCGCAAGCGCAAGCGCCGCCGGCGTCGGCGCGGCCGTGGTGCCCGTGACGAGGCGGAAGGCTCCGACACGGCATCCTTCGGCGGCGAAACGGCCGACGACGATCTTGCCGACGAGG
Organism: uncultured Shinella sp.; assembly: GCA_946886325.1. The sequence continues at coordinate 103 of CAMPIK010000111.1, read as the reverse complement.
GCGACGAGAACGGCGATGCCGATGGCTCTGAAGCCGCCAAGGCATCCGACGACACGGATAGCGAACAGCAGAAGCGCAAGCGCCGCCGGCGCGGCAAGCGCGG
>CAMPIK010000110.1 GCA_946886325.1 uncultured Shinella sp. | reverse complement strand
AGCAGCGCCAGCAGCAGGCCGAGCAGAAGAAGCAGCAGGCCGAGCAGCAGAAGGCCCGCCAGGAGCGGCGCAAGGAACAGCAGGCCGAGGAAAACAAGCAGGCTGACCAGCAGAAGGCTCGCCAGGAGCGCCGCAAGGCGCAGCAGGCCGAAGAGAAGAAGCAGGCTGACCAGCAGAAGGCGCGCCAGGAGCGTCGCAAGGAACAGCAGCAGAACGCCGCGCAGGACGAACAGCGCAAGCAGAACGCCGCCGAGCGCAAGCAGCAGGCCGAGCGTGAAAAGCTGCAGGAAGAACGCCGCAAGGCGCGTCAGGCCGGACAGCAGGACGACGGCAACAACCAGAATGCCGGCGAACGTCCGCGTCGCAAGACGATTGCCGAGCGCGAGGCGATTGCCCGCGACCCGTCGAAGTCGCGCGACACGGTGGTCCTGCCGGTCGAGCGTGGTGCAGCCGTGCTCGACAGCGACAAGGAAGCCGATAACCGTCGTGGCGCCTCGGGCGAGGAACTGCGTCGCCAGCGGGCGGAAGAGCGCCGCAAGCGCGACGTTCGTGTTCCCCGCTCGGATGCCGATGCGCAGGTCGACGAGCGCGGCAACCGCCGCAAGGCTGAGCGGATGAACTCGGCGCTGCGCGAGCGCGGCGAGCGGCTGCGCGAACGGCCTGGCTACCGCGACATCGAAGGCGTGCGCGTGCAGCGCCGGCTCGACAATCGCGTGGTGATCAATGTCGACAACCGCATCATCGTGCGTCACGACGAGGGCCGCCGCATCGCGCGCCGTGCGAAGGACAATTTCTACGAAGGCCTGCCGAACGGCCGTAACCGCCACGTCATCGTCTATCCGAACGGCGACCGTGTCGTGACGATCCGCAACCGCTTCGGCGACATCGTGCAGCGCTCGCGCTTCGTGCGCAATCGCGAATATGTCCTGTTCTATGCGCCGGTCATCGACCGTCCGCGTCCGGTCTTCATCGATCCGGCGCCGCGTCTGCCGCCGCTCCGGCTGACGATCCCGGTCTCCGACTACATCATCGACACGTCGAGCGACCAGGACCGCAACTACTACGACTTCCTCGAGCAGCCGCCGGTCGAGCCGGTGGAGCGCGTCTATACGCTCGACGAGGTGAAGTATTCGGCCCGTATCCGTGACAAGATGCGCCGCATCGACCTCGACACGATCACCTTCGATACCGGCAGCGCCGAGATTTCGATGGAGCAGGCCTCCAGCATGCGCAAGGTCGCTGATGCGATCAACAAGATGCTGGACGAGGATCCGAGCGAGAGCTTCCTGATCGAAGGTCACACGGACGCCGTCGGTTCGGATGAATCGAACCTGATCCTCTCGGACGAACGGGCCGAATCGGTCGCCAACGTCCTGACCGACGTGTTCGACATCCCGGCCGAGAACCTCGTGACGCAGGGCTACGGCGAGCAGTTCCTGAAGGTCGACACGGAGGAGGATGAACAGCTCAACCGCCGCGTCACGATCCGCCGCGTCACGCCGCTGGTCAAGCCTGTCGAATCGGCCGGCATCGACGAATAATCCGGCTCACGCCGGGTGCGACACCAGAGGGCCGCCGGGCAAATCGCCCGGCGGCTTTTTCATGTCTTTGCGGCAGATCGCGAAAGGCCTGCAATGCGCTCGACAAAATCGGCGATTGCCTGAGTGTCGTCGAGATCGAAGACCGGCAGGTTCGATCCGTCGACCGGATGATCGGCGGCAATCGCGCAGATGAACGGGTCCTGGCCCGCAAGCGGCGTCCGGTTGGCCGATTCCAGCCGGCGGGCCTCGATCTTCGGGATCGGCTCGCGCTTGTATCCCTCGATCAGCACAAGATCGCACGGGGCGATCCGGGCGAGGATCTCCTCGAAGCTCGGTTCGGCGGCGCCGCGCAGTTCATGCATGATGGCGAAACGGGTGCCGGAGACGATCGTCACCTCGTGGGCGCCGGCCTGCCGGTGGCGGTAGCTGTCGGCGCCGACCTTGTCGATGTCGAAATCATGGTGGGCATGCTTGATCGTCGAGACGCGATAACCGCGCGCGACGAGTTCGCTGACCAGGCGCACGGCAAGGCCGGTCTTGCCGGAATTCTTCCAGCCGGCGATGCCGAAAATCTTCGGCCGGCCTGTCTCGTCATTCATCGTTCCAGTACCCAAAGCCAGTTTTCCGCCTCGTCGAGATCGTCGGGCGTGTTGATGTTGAAGAAGGGGTCGAAGGGGCCGCGCGGCGTCTCGATCAGCGGGAAGAGCACGTCCTTCGCCCGGTGCCGTTCGAGGAAGCTGCGGACCCGCAGCGCCCCGCCGGTGTCGAGCCAGGTCTCGAGATCGTCGGCAAGGGCGACCGGCCAGAGCGCGAAGACCGGGTGCACGCCGCCCGGCGAGGTCGCGACGGCGATGGCGTGGTCGCCGTCGATCGCGGCTGCGAGGCGGCTGACGAGGTCGGCAGGAAAGAACGGGCTGTCGGTCGGGACGGTCGCGAAATGCGTCGCATCACCGCTTTCCGCCACCCGGCGCATCGCCGCATGGATGCCGCCGAGCGGGCCGGCGCGCACCGGGCCGAGGTCGGCGAAAACAGGCATCTCCTGGCCGGCTTCCATCAATATGGGTCCGTTGGCGTTGACCGCGATAGTGGTGACTTGCGGCGCAAGGCGGCGGGCGGCGCGGTCGAGAAGCGTGCTGCCGGCAAGCCGGATGCGCGCCTTGTCCTGCCCCATGCGGGACGACATGCCGCCGGCGAGAATGATGCCGGGAAAGCCTGTCCGGTCCTCTGACGCCTTGCTGTCTGCCATGTCGCCGGCTCTGTTCTCCCCGATCCCGTTTGAACATCATCTAGGCAGAAGATCGGGCAGGGGCAATCCCGGCGGTGGCGCTCAGGGCGATTCCGGCACGGATTCCTGGGCGACGGTTTCGACCTTGCGCTTGTTTTCGCGGTAGAACGTATAGAGGCCGGAGGCGACGATGACGCCGACGCCGGTGATCATCCAGATATCGGGCTGCTCGGCAAAGAAGAACATGCCGATGCCGATCGCCCACAGCAGGCTGGTATAGCGGAAGGGCGCGACGAAGGAGATTTCGCCCGAGCGCATGGCGAGCACGATCGACTGGTAGCCGATGAGGAGCGCGATGCTGGAGGCGGCGAGCATCATCAGGGAATTTCCGCTCATCGGCTGCCATCCGCCCATCGGCACGATCATCAGGCCGCCGAAGAGCGCGATCGAGACGGCGGTGACGACGGTGATGAAGAGCGAGGGGACCTCCCGGCCGATCCGGCGCGTGCAGAGGTCGCGCGTGGCGGCGCAGAACACCGATGCCACGACATAGACGGCGGCGAGCGAAAAACCTTCCGGACCGGGCCGGATGACGATGAGCACGCCGACGAAGCCGGCGATGATCGCCAGCCAGCGACGCCAGCCGACCGGTTCGCCGAGGAAGAGGGCAGCACCCAGCGTCACGGCGAGCGGCAGGGCCTGCAGGATCGAGGCCGTGTTGGCGAGCGGCATCATGCCGAGCGCCGAGATATAGGTGATCGCCGCGCCGATCTCGGCGACGATGCGCAGAAGCACCACCGGCTGCACGATGGTGCGCAGCGGCGCCGAGACCCCCATGGCGCGCGCGATCATCAGCACGAGCAGGCTCGTCATCGCGCCGCGCACGAACATGATCTGCGCGGTGTTCATCTCGACCGTCACGGCCTTGACCATCGCATCGTTGACGGTGAAGCCGGCCATGGCTGCCACCATGAAGAGCGCGCCCCGGGTATTGCCTGTGATGTTCATGCGCTGATGTCTCGGGGCCGGCTGGCTTGGTGCTGGAGATCGGTCGGGCACGTCGTTGCCCGTCCGTTCCCTCATAGGAGGAAATTCGATCGCGCGCCATGGCGAGAAAGCGGGATAGGGCCGGAAATGCGGGACAATGCCGAAAGATGGGGCGATTGCCCGCCAAATAGGCCGATTAATATGATAATTCAGCGCCAAATCCTTGAAATCCGGGCACTTTTCCTTGGGATTTCATTAAGCTTCGCGGCCTATCGTTGCGTCAGCCCAATGAACCGTCGCATGAGGCGAGGGGTGGTATGCCGGCAATCCAGGGGGGATGATCCGGCACCATGCATGGCAAGCGCCTGCCGCTCAGGCCCGACCGGGCTTTTCGCGGCGGTTTTGCGTTGCCGGTGCATCGCCACCGCGGGCATGTGGTTCTACCAATTCCGGGGTTCCCATGTCTTTCATCGATCGCCTGCTGCAGCGTCGCCGCATCGTCACCAAGGTCCTGCTGTTCGTCATTCCGCTGGTCGTCCTCATCGCCGGGATCGGGCTCGTCGGCTATTACACCGCGAGCACGCTGAACGGGCACATGACCGTCACCCGCGAGACCATCAACAGCCTTTCGGATTTCCAGAAGCTGCGCGCCGGATTGCAGGAATTCCTCGACACGCCGGATGAGGCGGGACGTGATGCCCTTCTGGCGCGCACCGAGGACCAGGCGTCCGGTATCCGCAAGCTGAATGGCCTGCTGCCGGATCAGGCCGAGAAGGACAAGATCGCCTCCGTGGTCGCGCTGTCCGACAAGATGAAGGCGCAGACCGAGACGCTGTGGAGCGTCAAGACCGAACGCGACGCGGTGACGGCCTCGCTCGACGCGGCGCTGGCCGAAATGGGCAAGCAGGGCGATTTCGCCGAAAAGCAGATCGGCGTCATCCGCAAGGAATCGGGCGACAAGGAAGCCTTCGCCAAGGCGTTGCTGTTCGATGCCGCGGCCTATCAGGGCCTCGCCGAGCGCGTCGGCAAGTTCCGCAAGCCGGTGGCGCTTGCGATGAAGGCCGAGGACAAGGTCAAGGCCGCCGAGACCTACCTGCCGCATCTGCTCAAGCAGTTGAAGGAATCCGAAGCGATCGCATCGCCCAAGGCGCTGAAGCAGATCGAGCCGTTCAAGGCGGAGATCGCCAAGATCGAGGCGATCCTTGCCAGCAAGGACGATGCCGACGCCAAGAAGGCGCAGTTCGTGCCGATCCTCTCGAAGCTCGCCAAGTTCGACGCCGATTTCATCAAGGCGGCGCAGGCCAATTCCGACACGGCGGCCAAGCGGTTCGTCGGCATGGACAGCGAGATCGCGCTGCTGCGCAATCTCGTGGCGCTGATGGGCGACACGTTCAAGCAGATCGACGACACGCGCCTGCACATCAGCGAGTTGCACCGCAAGCTCGACCAGGAAAGCCGCGACGTGGTGCTCTCCGACATCAAGTCGGTCGCTGCGAGTGCTGCCGAACTGTCGACGCTCGGCGCCCGCAACGCGACGCTGCGCGACCTCGCCGGCAAGCTGGCGCCGTCGCTCGAAGCGATCGAGAAGGGCACGCAGGAGCTGATTTCGGTCGGCGAGAAGTGGACGTCGGCCCGCCTCGAGGCGCATGCGATGGTCGCCGATGCCAGCCAGACGCTCGAGAATTTCGTCAGTTCGGCGCAGGAGGCCGGCAAGAAGGACAGCCAGCGCTCGGCCGATGTCTCGATCGTCGCGATGGTCGTCGGCACGCTGCTCGCCATCATCGGCGGCCTGATGCTTGTCGAGACGCTGCGCGGGCCGCTGAAGCGCGTGACGGAGGTCATGTCGCGGCTTGCGAGCGGCGACCTCGACGTGACGATCGACGGCCGCAACCGCGGCGACGAGATCGGCGACATGGTGCGCTCCGTCGTCGTTTTCCGCGACGCGGCGCTCGAAAATGTCCGGCTCGAAAAGGAAGCGGAAGTCCAGCGCAGCCTGTCTGCCGAGGAGCAGGCGCGCCGGCAGGCCGAACAGGCCCGCATCGAGGCCGAGCAGATGGAAGCCCTCAACGCGCTGTCGGGCGTGCTCGGCAAGCTGGCCGAAGGCGATCTCGAGGAAAGCATGACGGAGGCGCTGGCTGCCGAATATGTCGTGATGGCGAAGACCTACAACAATGCCGTCGAGGCGCTGCGCGCGACGCTCTCCGACGTTCGGGCGACGACCGTCGAGATCAGCGGCGGCACCGGCAACCTCGCCGCCTCGGCCGACGACCTTGCCCGCCGCACCGAACAGCAGGCGGCGGCGCTGGAGGAGAGCTCGCGGGCGCTTCGCCAGTTGACCGAGATCGTGCGCTCGACCGCCGAAAGCGCCAAGAAGACGGCCGTTTCCGTCGACGAGACGCATGAATATGCCATGCGCTCGGGCAATGTCGTTGCCAAGGCGGTCGATGCCATGGGCGAGATCAACCGGTCCTCAGACAAGATCAGCACGATCATCGGCGTCATCGACGAGATCGCCTTCCAGACCAACCTTCTGGCGCTGAATGCCGGCGTCGAGGCGGCGCGGGCAGGGGAAGCCGGTCGCGGCTTTGCGGTCGTGGCGCAGGAAGTGCGTGAACTCGCCCAGCGTTGCGCGGGTGCCGCCCGCGAGATCAAGGGCCTCATCTCCGACAGTTCGGCGCAGGTGAGAAACGGCGTCGCGCTCGTGACGGAGACCGGCGAGGCGCTGTCGGTGATCAATGGCCACATCTCGTCGATCCACCAGCTCGTCGGCAAGATCGAGGCGGCGGCTGCCGCGCAGTACGAGGGGCTGAACGAGGTCAACCAGGCGGTCCACCAGGTCGAACTGATCACGCAGCAGAACGCGGCGATGGTCGAGGAGAACACGGCCGAAATCCACGGCCTGCGCCGCCGGGTCGAAATCCTCAACGACAAGATCGACCACTTCAAGACCCGCGATCTCGCCCACCGTCCGGCCGGCAGCATTCGGGGTCGCCACGCGGCGGCCTGATCGGAAAGTCAGACGTTCGACATCCTGGACCGTCTCCGGCATAGGCCGGGGGCGGTTTTTGCGTTTCAGCCGGCCGTTTCAGCCGCCGGTGACGCTCATGTGGCGCGAGACGGCCGGGCGGTTGTTGCGGTCGATGATGAAGTCGTGGCCCTTCGGCTTGCGGGTGATCGCCTCGTCGATGGCGTTGGAGAGCAGCGCATCGTCTTCGGATGCGCGCAGAGCGGCCCTGAGGTCTGCGGCGTCGTTCTGGCCGAGGCACATGTAGAGCGTGCCGGTGCAGGTGAGGCGCACGCGGTTGCAGCTTTCGCAGAAATTGTGCGTCATCGGCGTGATGAAGCCGAGCCGGCCGCCGGTCTCCTCCACCGTCACATAGCGCGCCGGGCCGCCGGTCTGGTAGCCGATGTCCGTCAAAGTCAGGCTTTCCTCCAACTGCCGGCGCATCTCGGAGAGCGGCATGTAGCGGTCGGTGCGGTCCTCGTCGAT
>CAMPIK010000109.1 GCA_946886325.1 uncultured Shinella sp. | reverse complement strand
GCGGTGATGCCCATCTTCTTGTGGTCGTAGCCGGCCGAACCGCCGGAGGCAAAGGCGTCGTCGAGCCAGAAGCCGGCCTCCTGCGCCAGCCCGTTCGCCGTATCGGAGAAGGTGGCGGTGCCCTTGTCGGCGGCGACGACGAAATAGGGATCGTCGCCGTCATGGCGGACCGTATCCTTCGGCGGCACCACGTCCTGACCCTCGATATTATCCGTCACCGAGAGAAGCGCGCGGATATAGGTCTTGTAGGCCTCGGTGCCCGCCTTGAAGACGAGGTCGCGGGTGCCGCCCGCCGGGAGCTGCTTCGGGTAGAAGCCGCCCTTGGCGCCAACCGGCACGATCACGGCGTTCTTCACCTGCTGCGCCTTGACGAGACCGAGCACCTCGGTGCGATAGTCCTGCGCGCGGTCCGACCAGCGCAGACCGCCGCGGGCAACCCGGCCGAAGCGCAGGTGCACGCCTTCCACCTCGGCGCCGTAGACGAAGATCTCGCGGAATGGTCGCGGCTCCGGAAGACCCTCCAGCGCATGCGGATCGAGCTTGAAGGCGAGCGTGTCGCGCGGCCTGCCGGTCGCGTCGCGCTGGAAATAGTTGGTGCGCAGCGTCGACTGGATGGCGTTGACATAACGGCGCAGGATCTTGTCCTCGTCGAGAACCGGCACGCTCGCCAGCGCCTCCTCGATTGCCGCTGCGATGTCCTCGCTCTTTTTCACCCGCTGCTTTTCGGCGAGCTTCGGATCGAGCCGCACGGTGAAGAGCCGGAAGAGATCGGCGGCGATCGCCGGGTACTTGTTCAGCGTATCGGCGACATAGCCCTGGGAATAGGTGATGCCGGTCTGGCGCAGGTAGCGCGAATAGGCCCGAAGCACCATGATCTCGCGCGCTGCAAGGCCTGCAGAGAGGATCAGCCGGTTGAACGTGTCGTCATCGATGCTGCCGTGCCAGGCGGAGAGAAAACCGTCTTCGAGGGCTGAGCCGAGCCGCGCAAAATCGATGTCCTTGCCGTCGCGGCTCTTCAGTTCCATGTCATGCAGCACGACCAGCCGTTCGGTATCGTCGGGCGCCACGACCTTGATCTCGTGCGTCTGCTCGCTGACGACGCTGAAGCCGAGATTTTCCAAGAGCGGCACGCGGCGCGACAGCGCCACCGCCTCGCCGGCGTGGAAGATCTTCAGTTCCAGTTCGCTCGCCTTCTCGTCCTGCCGGCGGCGATAGAAGGAAATCTGGATCGGATGGTCCGGCGTCGCGCCCTCGATGAAAGGCAGGTCGGCCTTGGCATCGGCGGGCGAGAAATCGATCTGGTAGCCCTGGTCGGTCACCAGTTTGACGGCGTCGGGACCGGCGAGCGCCTCGAAGCGGTCGCTCCAGCGCGTGGCGATATCGCGCACCGCCTGCTCGAGCCTAGCCTGCGGAATGCGCGGCGTCTTTCCGCCGGAGCGGCCGATGATGAAATGCACGCGCGCCAGCCCGCCCTCGGGGAAAGCCGGGTAATAGGCCGAGACGCGGCCGTCATAGACGGTCTTCAGATGCAGGCCGATCTTCTCGCGGATCTCGGAATCGTACTGTTCGCGCGGCACGTAGACGATGACGGAGACGAAGCGGTCGAAATGGTCGATGCGCGGCAGCACGCGGATGCGCGGCCGGTCGGCCAGTTCGTTGATCTGTTCGCAGAAGGTGGCGAGCAGGCCGGTGTCGATCTGGAAGAGATCGTCGCGCGGATAGGATTCCAGCGTGTTCATCAGCATCTTGCCGGAATGGCTCTGCGGATCGTAGCCGAAATGCTCGACGATGCGTTCGACCTTCGAGCGCAGCAGCGGAATCTGGGACGCGGCATGGGTATAGGCGGTCGAGGTGAAGAGGCCGACGATGCGCAACTCGCCGGTGACGTTTCCGCCTGCGTCGAAGCGCTTGATGCCGATATAGTCCATATAGGCCCGGCGGTGCACGACCGACTTGACGTTCGCCTTGGTGACGATCAGGAAATCCGGACCGTCGAGGAATTCGAGGATCTCGGGCGTCGTCGTGACCGCGTCCTTGCCCTGGCGCAGAACGCGCACGTCCGGATCGGAGAGGATGCCGAGCCCGATGCCGGTGCCGCGCTCCAGCACGGCGTTCTCGCCCTTGCCCGAATAGGTGTATTCCCGCATGCCGAGGAAGGTGAAGTTGCTGTCGCGCAGCCAGGCGAGGAAGGCGAGCGCCTCGTCCTTGTCGCCCTTCCGGCGCGCCGGTCCGTAGCGCTCCATCTCCCCGACGGCGCCTTCAAGCGTCGCGAGCATGGGTTGCCAGTCGGCCACGGCCAGATGCACCTGGGTCAGCACATGCAGGATGCGGTCGGAGAGGTTCGCGGCCTCCGTGGCGGAGAGTTCCGACAGATGGATCTCGATATGGCTGGCACGCCGCGCCGGATCGCTGTCGACCTCAGGCGAGAACAGCACCGGCGCCTTGCCCTCTTCCACCACCAGAATCGGATGAATCGCCAGATGAATGTCGCGATGGGTGCTCGTCACCTCGCCCATCACCGAATCGTAGAGGAACGGCATGTTGCGGTCGGTGACCGAAAGCACGGTGACCGTCGTGTCCGTCGCGGTTGCGGCTTCGATCGTCGTCACCGAGACGCGGGGATCGCTGCCGTTCCAGGCCGCGATCTCGGCCTGCGCATGGGCCGCGACCTCTGCCAGCATCGCCGGCGAATAGTGTTCGAGATCGTCATTGCTGGCGCGGCCGAAGAGAACGCCCGGATCGAGCACCTCCCTGTCCAGGGCCTTGGCGGAGGCAACCGCCGCCTCGATGAACCTGTCGCGCTTGACGTTGCTGCGTGCACCCATGGACCTCTCCCCGAATCCAAGCCAGAGCCTAACCTAGGCGATCTGACCCTTGGTCTAACAGAACAAAAAGCCTTGGCGACCGCTTTTGTAGAAAACACGAAATTTTCAATCGATTTTGTGTCAGTGCGATCAGTTTCCGCCGGAAATCGCAGAAAAATCATACGATTCCCTTTTCGTTTGTGCGAATTTCCCGCGATTTTTCGTCACGAAGCCGTCATGTGGAGCAGCGGCGAAAACGCGCCGGTTGACAGGTCGGGCGGCCCTTGCAATCACTCGCCGGCAGCAGGGGACCCACCATGTCGGAGCGTGAAAAAGGCGCGATCATCGTCATTTCGAGCCACGTCGTGCGGGGCACGGTGGGCAACCGGGCGGCCGTCTTCGCGCTGGAAACGCTCGGCCACCCCGTCTGGGCGGTGCCGACCGTGATCCTGCCCTGGCATCCGGGCCACGGACCGTCGCGGCGCATCGCGATCGGCGAGGCGGATTTCGACGCGCTGATCGACGATCTGCTGCGCGCGCCCTGGCTTGGCGAGGTGACGGCGGTCATGTCCGGCTATCTCGGCCATGCGGCGCAGGCGGGGGCGGTCGAAAGGCTGGTCCGTGAGATGCGCGCGCGCAATCCGTCGCTTGTCTATCTCTGCGATCCCGTCTGCGGCGACGAGGGCGGGCTCTACGTGCCGGAAGAGACGGCGATCGCCATTCGCGACCGCCTGCTGCCGCTCGCCTCGATTGCCACACCGAACCGGTTCGAACTCGCCTGGCTGTCCGGCGCCACGCTCGACACGAACGCCGCGCTGATGGAAGCCGCGTTGCCGCTCGGACCGCCGCGAGTCCTCGTCACCTCGGCCATTCCGATGATGACGGGAGGGACCGGCAACCTTCTTCTCTCCGGCCGCAGCGCGCTTCTCGCTGAACACCGGCTGATCCCCGATCCGCCGAACGGCACCGGCGACCTGCTCTCGGCCGTCTTCCTGTCGCGCATCCTGGAAGGTCTGGAGGAGGAGCGCGCCCTCATGCTGGCGACCGCGACCGTCTTCGAGATCGTTGCAAGAACGGCGCGGCGCGGCGCTGACGAACTCACGCTGGAACAGGACGCCTCCAGCCTTTCGTCGCCGATGGCGATGGTGCAGATGCGCCGGCTGATGCATCCGGCCCAGGTCCGGCGGCGCTAGGCAACGGCCGATGCGGCAAACCCGGTGTCAGCACGGGGTTGCGCCCGCGCTGTGCGGTGATTACAGCAAGGACAGACGCGCCAGTATTCCTGTCGACACGCGGGGTCACCATCATCATGCATCAGTTTCCCGACCGCCTTCTGACCGGCTATCGAAATTTCATGAGCGGCCGCTTCACCGAGCAGCAGAAGCGCTACAGGGCGCTTGCCGAAACCGGGCAGAAGCCGCAGACGCTCGTGATCGCCTGTTGCGATTCCCGTGCCGCGCCCGAAACCATCTTCGACAGCGGGCCGGGTGAACTCTTCGTCGTGCGCAATGTCGCCAACCTCGTGCCGCCCTACGAGCCGGACGGCCAGTTCCATGCGACCTCGGCGGCGCTTGAATTCGCGGTCCAGTCGCTGAAGGTCAGCGATATCGTTGTCATGGGCCACGGCCGCTGCGGCGGCATCAAGGCGGCGCTCGACCCGGATTCCGAACCCTTGTCGCCGGGCGATTTCATCGGCAAGTGGATGGGCATGCTGAAGCCGGTGGCCGAGCAGATCCAGAACACGGCGCTGCTCACGACCGCCGAACGCCAGCGCGCGCTGGAACGCGTCTCGATCCGCAACTCGATCGCCAATCTCAGGACCTTCCCCTGCGTGCGCATTCTCGAGGAAAAGGGCAGGCTCAAGCTGCACGGTGCCTGGTTCGACATTTCGACCGGTGAACTCTGGGTCATGGACGGCAAGACCGGCGACTTCCTGCGTCCCGGAATGTAAAAAGGCCGGCCGCCCCGAGCGGGGCGCCGGCCTTCAATGCGTAATCGCAAAATTCAGCGGTCGATTTCGGCGCCGATGACGGCGATCGCGCGCTGGTAGACGCTGGCCGCGTTCCAGCCCTGGATCGCGCCGTAGTTGGACTCGCCCGGCTGATAGCCGCCGCCTGCCCGCCAGCCATGGCCGCGCAGGAAGTTGGCCGTGGAGGCCAGCGCATCCGCCTTGGAGCCGACCAGGTCGATGCGGCCGTTGCCGTCGCCGTCGACGCCGTACTTCAGCACATTGGCCGGCAGGAACTGCGTCTGGCCGATTTCGCCGTGTGCGGCGCCCCGCGCATTGATCGCGAGCGAGCCGCGCTCGACGAGCTTGAGCGTCGCATAGAGCTGGTTGGTGAAGAAATCCGAGCGGCGGCAGTCATAGGCGAGCGTGGCAACGGCCGAGATCGTATGTTCCTTGCCGAGGAAGCCGCCAAATCCGGTTTCCATGCCCCAGATCGCCATCAGCGGGCCTGGCGGAACGCCATAGCGGCTTTCGATATTGGCGAGCAGACCGGCATGCTGCTTCTTCATGCGCTTGCCGCGATTGATGATCGCCTGGCCGCCGCGCTTCTGCATGAACTGCTCGAAGGAGAGCTTGAAGCTGCGCTGGCCGCGGTCCGCCCGGATCGTGGCGGTCGCATAGCGCACGCTGGCAAAGGCCTTGTCGACCGTCGAGGCCTTGATGCCGTTGGCGACGGCCTCCTGCTTGAAGTCCTGTTTCCACTGCTCGAAGCCGCTTGCATTGTTGCCGCATTGCGCAGCCTCAGCAACGGTCGGCAGAAGGACGGCAAAGGCCAATCCCGCCAGAAACCTGCCCGCACCTGTCGTCATGCCCATGAAAAACCCCGTGATCCTCAACTCGATGTTGTCGAAAGCATGCCATTCCCGGCGCCCGGTGTCACCTTTCGGCCGATCACAGCCTGGTGACCCCGCTTCGCGCCCGGCCTCGCTCATGCCGTGCGGGCCAGTCAGGTCAAGGAAAAAGCCCCGCGTTCGACTGACGGAACGGGCGGGACTTTTATTTGCAGAAGATTAGGGTTCGGACCAATTTCATGGGTCCGCACCCGGAGCTTTCCTGATCAGGCCGCCTGCTTCTTCGCCTTTATCAGGCCGCGGTTGACCAGAAGTTCCGCGATCTGGATCGCGTTGAGGGCCGCACCCTTGCGCAGGTTGTCGGAGACGACCCAGATGTTCAGGCCGTTTTCGACCGTCGCGTCCTCGCGGATGCGCGAGATATAGGTCGCGTCCTCACCGGCGCACTCGTAAGGCGTCATGTAGCCGCCGTTCTCGTGCTTGTCGATGACCAGGCAACCCGGTGCCTCGCGCAGGATGTCGCGTGCCTCGTCGGCGGTGATCTCGTTTTCGAACTCGATGTTGACCGATTCGGAATGGCCGATGAAGACGGGCACGCGCACGGCGGTGCAGGTCACCTTGATCTTCGGGTCGAGCATCTTCTTGGTCTCGGCCAGAACCTTCCACTCTTCCTTCGTGTAGCCGTCTTCCATGAAGCTATCGATATGCGGAATGACGTTGAAGGCGATGCGCTTGGTGAACTTCTTCGATTCGATCGGATCGGCGACGAAGACGGCGCGGGTCTGGTTGAAGAGTTCGTCCATGCCGTCCTTGCCGGCGCCGGAGACCGACTGGTAGGTCGAGACGACGACGCGCTTGATCGTCGCGCGATCATGCAGCGGCTTCAGCGCCACGACGAGCTGGGCGGTCGAGCAATTGGGATTGGCGATGATGTTCTTGCGCGTGAACAGCGAAATCGCGTCCGGGTTCACTTCCGGAACGATCAGCGGAACGTCCTGATCGTAGCGCCAGGCCGAGGAGTTGTCGATGACGACGCAGCCCTGCGCGCCGATCTTCGGCGAATACTTCTGGGAGACCGCGCCGCCGGCCGACATCAGGCAGATGTCCGTGTCGGAGAAATTGTAGTTCTCGAGGTTCTGCACCTTCAGCGTCCTGTCGCCGAAGGAGACCTCGGTGCCGATCGAACGGCTGGAGGCAAGCGCCACGACCTCGTCGGCCGGAAAACCGCGCTCGGCAAGGATGGTCAGCATCTCCCGGCCGACATTGCCGGTCGCGCCGGCCACTGCGATCTTGAATCCCATTATACTGCTCTCTTTCTCTGTCTCTCCGCGGTCTTCGAGGGAGGTGGAACCCGCCGGCCTTGGCGCGGGGTTCCATGTCCCCGGCCGAACCGGGGAGAGAGCGGTGGGCCAGAGACGTCAGACGGTTTTCGTCGTCGTTTTGGCCGTGGTTTTGGAAAGGTGTCGGGAATGGCAAAGAGGGCCGGCCGCGAAAGCCAGTCCGGACATGTCGGCATTGGGGTTTCCAAGGCGGTTCATGGCTCTTCCTTTTCCGTCGCTGCTCATACGCCTTTTTGTCGTCGAGTCAAGATGATCGCGACCGGCTGCCAAGGGTGATAGAACACGTCTTGCCGTTGTCACTGGACTGTCACGCCGATGTCACCGGCCAGGGCTAGGAG
>CAMPIK010000108.1 GCA_946886325.1 uncultured Shinella sp. | reverse complement strand
ACAACTGCTATGCGGCGCGCGCCCACAAGGGCCGGGTCTTCTGCATGGGCGATGCGATCCATCGGCATCCGCCGTCGAACGGGCTTGGTTCCAACACCTCGATCCAGGACGGCTTCAACCTCGCCTGGAAGCTTGCCATGGTCATCAGGGGCCAGGCCGGCGTCGGCCTGCTCGAAAGCTACACCGAAGAGCGCGCGCCGATCGCCAAGCAGATCGTCACCCGCGCCAACCAGTCGATCGAGGAGTTCGGCCCGATCTTCGGTGCGCTCGGCCTGCTCGATTCCATCGATCCGGTGAAAATGCAGGAAAACATGGACCGCCGCTGCGAGGACACGCCGGCGGCCGAGAAGCAGCGCGCGGCGCTGCGCGAGGCGATCGCCTTCAAGGTCTACGAGTTCGACGCCCATGGCGTGGAGATGAACCACCGCTACGCATCGAGCGCGGTGGCGACCGACGGAAAGCCGGAACCAGCCTTCACCAGGGACCGGGAACTGCATTTCGAGCAGACGACATGGCCGGGCGCCCGCCTACCGCATGCCTGGGTGTTCGACAACGGCAACGGGAAGGCCTCGACGCTCGACCTCTGCGGCCATGGCCGCTTCACGGTGCTGACCGGCATCGGCGGCGAGCGCTGGGTGGAGGCCGCCGGCCGGATATCGGCCGAACTCGGCCTGCCGATCGCGACCCATGTCATCGGGCCGCGACAGGCCTGGCAGGATCACTACGGAGACTGGGCGCGCGCCCGCGAGGTCGGCGATGCCGGCGTCATCCTGGTGCGCCCCGACCATCACGTTGCATGGCGGTCGGACGGCATGGTGGCCGATCCCGATGCCGAACTGCGGCGTGTCCTGACAACCATTCTCGACAGGTAATGTGACCATGGAAGCGCACGAAAAGGGCTATTTCACCGAGGAGAACTCGGTCGAGGTCGTGACCGGCCGCAATGCCGGCGCCAAGGACGAGCGGCTGAAGGAGGTGATGGAGGTCATCACCCGCAAGCTGCACGAGGCGGTGAAGGAACTGGAGCCGACGCAGGACGAGTGGATGGAGGCCATCCTGTTCCTCACCCGCACCGGCCAGATGTGCAACGAGT
Organism: uncultured Shinella sp.; assembly: GCA_946886325.1. The sequence goes on along the minus strand of CAMPIK010000108.1, from coordinate 6,370 downwards.
GGCGGCAGGAATTCATCCTGCTCTCCGACGTGCTCGGGGTCTCGATGCTGGTCGATGCGATCAACAACCGCAAGCCGTCCGGTGCCTCGGAAAGCACGGTGCTCGGCCCCTTCCACGTCGCCGATGCTCCGGACCTGCCGATGGGCGCCAATATCTGCCTCGACAGCAAGGGCGAGGACATGGTGATCGAGGGCCGCATCCTCGACACCGAGGGCAAGCCGATCGCCAATGCCAAGATCGACGTCTGGCAGGCCAATGACGAGGGCTTCTACGACGTGCAGCAGAAGGGCATCCAGCCCGACTTCAACCTGCGCGGCGTCTTCCGCACGGGGCCGGACGGCCATTACTGGTTCCGCGCCGTCAAGCCGAAATACTACCCCATCCCCGACGACGGGCCGGTCGGCCAGTTGCTGGGCCAGCTCGGACGGCATCCCTATCGCCCGGCGCACCTGCACTACATCATCAGCGCCGAAGGCTTCGAGACGCTGACCACCCACATCTTCGACCCCGACGACCCCTATATCCGCTCCGACGCCGTCTTCGGCGTCAAGGAAAGCCTGCTCGCCAAATTCGACAGGGTGCACGACCCGGAGCGCGCGAAGGGCTATGACTTCGCGGGCGAATTCTGGGAGGTGAAGCACGATTTCGTGCTGGCCCGGCCGAAGGCTGCATAGGGCGCTTCTGTTTGTGGCGCTCGGCATTGCGTGAGCGTGTCGTGCCTCTGCGGCGCCGTTGTAACATGCCTCCGCCGTCACCCTTGGGCTTGTCCCAAGGGTCTGCTGACATAGGCCAAGCCATTGACGTTCCTGCATGATCTCTTCCGTGCCAGATCCTTGGGACAAGCCCAAGGATGACGGCGGAGGTAGGCTGGCTGGTCCGCCAACCTCGCGGCAGAATGCGTCCACCGCATCCACCCCTCGCATCCCTCACCCCACGTGCATCACTCCGACGCGCGGCGTTCCCCCATGAACGGCCCCGGTACCCAGCGGATCGTTCGCTCGTGCTTTTCGATGGCGCGGCGCAGTTCGGCGAACTCCCGCCGCAGGTGACCGACGAACTTGCGCCCGGCGGGGTTCGAATAGGGTTTCCGGCGGGTCATGATGCCGAGCGCCCGCTCGGGCTGGGGAATGTCGAGCGGGATGACGCTGATCTTGTTTTCGCCGCGCACGGCATAGGCGACCGAGTGCGGCATGAGGGCGAGCGCGTCGGTGCCCATCAGGTAGTTCATCACGCTCATCAGCGAGCCGCCCGCATAGCGCAGCGACACTTCCGACAGCCCGAGCGTCAGGAGAATATTGTGCAGGTCGAGCACCAGCGGCGAGCCCGGCAGCGGCGCCACCCAGGGATAGGTGACGATATCCTCCGTCGCGAGGTTGCGCTTGCGCATGAGCGGATGGCCGGCGCCGCAGGCGAGCACGTTGCGCGCCGGCAGGATCGGCTCGAAACTGAGGTCGGCCCTGAGGTCGAGCGAGCCCGTCGGCGTGACCGCGAGGTCGATCTGGCCGGAATCGAGTTCGGCCACCAGATCGGGATAGTTGCCGTAGGACTGCTGCACCATGATGCCGGGCTCGCCGCGCTCGAAGGAGGCGATCATCGGCGAGACGACCGCATCCATGAAGAACGGCACGCCGCCGATCCTGACCCGCCCCGAGGATCCGGACTTGAAGCTGCGGATGATCTCGGCCGCCTTGCGGGACGATGCGAGGATCGCCTTTCCCTGCAGTCCGAGCTGCTCGCCAAGCGGCGTCGGCTGCATCGGCCGGCGTCCAGAGACGAAGAGCGGTTCGCCGATGCGCTTTTCCAGGATGGAGATTGTGCGCGAGACGGCCGACTGCGTCATGCCGAGCATGGCGGCCGCTTCCGTGACGCCGCCGGTCTCGATGACGGCGGCAAGCTGGACCAGGTGATGTTCCACGATCTTCATAGCATTTTGCTATAATACCTATGAACATTGTCAATCCGGAACTGGCTCGAACCTCTATAGTGATGATCATGAGGAGACACCCGCCGCGGCACGGTTCCGGCGGATGGCGACCCGGACGACGGCGGTGGAGGCCCTTGTCCGGGCATCGGAGGATCGTACCGGAGGAGGACAATCATGGCCCTTGTCAGCGGATATCACCACCTGACGCTCTGCACCGACGGCGTGCAGGAAGACTACGATTTCTACACCAAGGCGCTCGGCCTCTATTCGGTCAAGCGCACCGTGCTGTTCGACGGCACCATTCCCGTCTACCATCTCTATTACGGGTCGCGAAACGGCGACGCCTCGACCATCATCACCACCTTTCCGTTCCGCAAGCCCGCCGTCTTCGGCAAGCGCGGCACGAACCAGTCGAAGATCATCCAGCAGGCGATCCCCGTCGGGTCCGCCGGCTACTGGATCGACCGGCTGAACGGCCGTGGCGTCGAGGCCGAGAAGATCACGCGCTTCGGCATCACCCGCGTCGCCTTCAAGCATCCCTGCGGCATTCCGCACGAACTGGTCGAAAGCCCGGCCGACAACCGGCCGTCGATCGTCAACGAGATGCAGGGCGTGGCCGCCGAACACGGCATCAAGGGCATCTACGGCGCGGCGATCGCCGTCTACGACCGCACCTCGATGGACGATTTCCTCTCCGTCGGCCTGTCGATGAAGAAGGAAGCCGACAGCGACGAGGGCCTGATGTTCTCCGTGCCCAATCCCGGCGGTCCGAGCAGCATGGTCGAAGTGCTGCACGAGGCAGGCGGCCCGCAGGGCACCTGGACGCTTGCCGGCGGCACGATCCACCATCTGGCGCTGAACACCGGCAACGAGGAAAACCAGCTCAAGCTGAAGGCGCATATCGAGGGGCTCGGCTTCACCGACGTCTCCGACCAGAAGGACCGCAACTACTTCAAGTCCTGCTACGTGCGCTCGCCGGGCGGCGCGCTGTTCGAGATCGCCTGGTCGGTCGAAGGCGGCTGGGCGCTCGACGAACCGGCCGACCAGATCGGCACCACGCTCGTCTTCCCGCCCTGGTTCGAGGATCGCCGGCAGGAACTGATCGCCGGGCTCGAGCCCGCGAATTTCTGAGCCGGACCGATGGCGTCACAGACCGCCCCCCTCCTCCTCGGCGCCGCACCCGAGGAGGCCCTGGTCCATTGCGTCTTCATCCACGGGCGAACCCAATCGCCCGAGGACATGCAGGAACAGGTCGTCTCGCGTCTGAGCACCAAGGGCGTGAGTTTCGTTCTGCCGCGCGCGGCCGGCAACAGCTGGTATGACGCGCGCGCCACCGACGTGCTGACGGAGAAGACCCGGCAGCAGCTGGAGATGTCGATTGCCGGGATTCGCGAACTGGTCGACAATCTCGGTCGCGGCCGGTCTCACCCAAAGCCAATTGTCGTTGGCGGCTTCAGCCAGGGCGCCTGCCTTGCGCTCGAATATGCCATGCGGCACGGCCCCTGGAACGGCGCGATGGTCAGCCTCACCGGCTGCCGCGTCGGGACGCCGGCCTGCGCGAAACCGTTTGCAGACCTCGATCGCATGCCGGCCTATCTAACCGGATCGGACAAGGACCCGTGGATTCCGGTCGATGCCATGGCGGTGGCGGCGGATGCGCTCGCCCGCGCCCGCGCCACGCTTCGCTGCGATATCCTTCCGGATCGCGCCCACGAGGTCTCAAGCCACGAGATCGCGATCTTCGACGCCATGCTCTCCGACATGACGAAACGGGACTGGTGGTAGAAGCGCCGGGCGGACCGCGCGGCTCAATCCTGCAGCTTCGCCAGCAGGCGGAGAAACGTCGCCGTCTCGCGCTCGTTGAGCGGGCCGAGAAACCGTTCGGCCGCTTCCATGCTGAGATGCAGCAACGGCACCGTATAGGCAACACCCGCCTCGGTGAGCCGCAGGATCGTCATGCGCTGATCGGTCGGCGACGGATAGCCCTGAACCAGCCCGCGCTTCGTCAGCTTCCGGATGACGAGGCTGATCGTCGAGGGGTCCATGGCGGTCAGGCGGCCGAGATGGTTCTGGGAGAGTTCCCCGTGCTTCAAAAGGGTGGAGAGCGCCGCATGCTGCGTCGGCGTCAGGTCCGTGTCGCCCATCACCTGCTGGAAACACATGGTCGCCCGCTGGTGGGCACGGCGAATCATATGCGCCGGATGCGTTGAAAGCTCGTAGCCGGAGGCCGCGAACTCCGTGCCGACGGCGGCCTCGTCGCCGTCATCCACACCCTCGTCGAATTTCGTCTCGTCCATGGCGGTCTTTCAGTGCCAACCCCGACATTGCGGGTTTTCAGTGCCTGTCGCAGCCGGTTTCGCACGCAACGGTGTCGCGGCTCAAGGATTTTCGCGCACTTGCCGCCACCGGCTTCGGTTCGACCCGGCAAGGCAGCGCAGATTGCGCGATCCGACATATTGACATCCAGCCGGCTTCGCGGTTGGATCATATGAGTACCAACGAGTTTTATCAAGCAATGCAGGTTCTCGGACGCCCCCTCATACGATACTGGCAAGACGGCGGATCGTTGCGAGGCGAACAATCCGCAATGACCTGTCCGGGAGCAATCGCGCCATGACATCCGCGCCCGACAGCCTGAGCGACCGCGCCCGGATCGTCGCCGGCATCGACGTCGGCGGCACCTTCACGGATCTCGTCGTCATCGACGGCGAGAAGGGCGGGGTAACACTTGCCAAGACGCCATCGACGCCTGATGACCAGTCGGTCGGCGTGCTCGCCGCCATCGGCCAGTCCGGTTATCCCGTTGATGGCATCGACCTCATCGTGCACGGCACGACGGTCACGACCAATGCGCTCTTGCAGCGCCGGATCGCCAAGGTCGGCATGATCACGACGAAAGGCTTTCGCGACGTGATCGAACTCGGCCGCCGCACCCGGCCGAACCCCTATGGCCTCTTCGGCACCTTCCTGCCGATCGTGCCGCGCCAGTTGCGGCTGGAAGTCGACGAGCGGGTCGAGGCGACCGGGCGCGTACGGACGCCGCTCGACGAGAGCGGGATGCGCACTGCGGTCGAGACACTGCTGACAGCCGGTTGCGAATCCCTCGTTATCCACTTCCTGCATTCCTACAAGAACCCGGCGCATGAAATGCGCGCGCTGGAGATCGCCCGATCCCTTTGGCCGAACGACTACGTGACGGCGGGCCACCTGCTGCTGTCGGAGGCACGGGAGTACGAGCGCGGCGTCACCGCCTCCGTCAACGCGGCCGTGCAGCCTGTGCTGCAACGCTATCTCGACAAGCTGCGCCTGGGGCTCGAGAAGAGCGGCTATCGGCGCGACTATCTGGTGATGAACGGCAATGGCGGCACGACCTCGTCGCGGCTCGTTTCGCGCGAGGCGGCGAAGACGGTGATGTCCGGCCCGGCGTCAGGCGTGATCGCTGCCGCCTATACGGCAAGCGTCGCCGGCTACAACAGGCTCATCACCTACGACATGGGCGGCACCTCGACCGATGTGGCGCTGATCCGGGACAACATGCCGCTCGTCTCCAACGAGATCGAGATCGAATATGCCATGCCGATCCACGTGCCGATGGTGGACGTGCGCACGATCGGCGCCGGCGGCGGCTCGATCGCGGCGGTCGACGAGGCGGGACTGCTCCAGGTCGGTCCGCAGAGCGCCGGTTCGCGACCAGGACCGATCTGCTACGGCCGCGGCGGCACGCGCCCGACGATTTCCGACGCCAACCTGCTGCTCGGCCGGCTCAACATGCGCGGCGTGCTGACGCAGGAACAGCCGGTCTCGGCGGCCGAGATCGAGGCCGTCTTCAGAAATGAGCTTGGCGACCGGCTCGGCGTCGATGCCCATGACGCGGCAGAGGCGGTCATCCGCATCGCCAACCTGAAAATGGCGGGCGCCATCCGCATGGTGTCGATCGATCGCGGCAACGATCCGCGCGACTACGTGCTCTTCGCCTTCGGCGGCGCGGGGCCGCTGCATGCCGCGGCCATCGCGCGCGAATTGTCGATCCCGAAGGTGCTGGTGCCGGCGCGGCCGGGTCTCACCAATGCCATCGGCTGCGCGGTCGCCGATCTCCGGCATGATTTCGTCACGACGGTCAACCAGCCGGTGCTCGACACCGACCCGGCGCTCGTCGACGACATCGTCGCAAGCCGCGTCGAGATGGGACGCAGGGCGATCGCCGAGGAAGCGGTGCGGATCGCGCGGGTGGCGATCGAGCACAGCGTCGACATGCAGTTCGCCGGCCAGACGCATCTCGTCCGCGTCCGCCTGCCGGAAGGGCCGGTGGATCTCGTTCAATTGCAGTCGGCCTTCGAGGAGGCCTATTTCGACCGCTTCCGCGTGCGGCTGCCGGAGGTGCGCGCGATCCTCGTCAGCGTCAACACCTCGGTCATCGGCATCCGCCACGGCATCGGGCTCGAAAAC
>CAMPIK010000107.1 GCA_946886325.1 uncultured Shinella sp. | reverse complement strand
GACTGCGCATGCCGCCGATGACGGTGGCGATGAAGGCGACAAGCAGCGGCTCCAGCCCGATGCCCGGAACGACCGTGCCGATGCGCCCGATCCAGAGGATCGCGACGACGCCGGCGAGAAAGCCGGAGAGCGCGAAGGCCGAGGAGATGATGAGGTTCGCCGGCACGCCCAGCATGCGCGCCATGGTGAAGTTGGTCGCGGCCGCCCGCATGGCGATGCCGAGCGTCGTCTTGCGCATCAGGAAGCCGACGGCGGCGAGCAGCACGACAGAGGCCCCGATCGTGATCAGGTTGCGCACCGGCGTGATCGCCCCGCCGATCGACACCGTCTGCGAGAAGATTTCCGGCAGCGGCACATTGCGCGGGCGCGGCGAGATGAAGAGCAGCGCGGCGTTCTGCAGGAGGTTCGAGAAGGCGAAGGAGGTGATCAGCACCGCCGTCACCGATTTTGCCCGGACGGGCCGGAAGGCGGCATAGTCGGTGATGATGCCGAAGACGACCGACATGGCGACGGCAAGCACCGCCATGACGATCCACGGCAGGCCGGAGCCGCTGGCGAGGAACATCGTGTAGCCGGCGACCATGATGAGTTCGCCATAGGCGAAGTTCACCAGCCGGAGGATGCCGTAGATGATGACGAGGCCGAGCGCCATCAGCGCATAGGCGCCGCCGAGGCTGAGCACATCGATGACGAACTGGATCGCGAAAGCCATGGCGTCAGCCTCCCAGGTAATGTGCGCTGAGATCGCTCGTCGAGCGGATCTCCTCGGCCGTGCCGGATGCGACGATCGCGCCGAGGCGCATGACATAGGCGCGGTCGGCGACTGATAGCGCCTGGTTCACGTTCTGCTCGACGAGCAGGATGGTGAGGCCGGATTGTTTGAGCGTTTCGATCATCTCGAAGATGCGCTCGACGATGGCAGGCGCGAGCCCGAGCGAGGGCTCGTCGAGCAGCAGCACGGTCGGCCGGGACATCAGCGCGCGGGCGATCACCAGCATCTGCTGCTCGCCGCCCGACAGCGTGCCCGCCGCCTGCGTCCGGCGTTCGGCAAGGCGCGGGAAGAGGTCGTGCAGGCGCTCGAGGTTTTCCCGGTTGCCGGCGCCGTCGCGGCGGTGGATATAGGCGCCGAGCATCAGGTTTTCGGCGACCGTCAGGTCCGGGAAGACGTCGCGGGTCTCGGGCACGGTGGCAAGGCCGGCGCGCACCACCTGCTCGGGGCTCGCATTGGTGATGTCCCGGCCGTCGAGCGTGATCGCGCCGCCCGACGCCTTCAGCGCGCCGGCGATGCATTTGATGGTGGAAGACTTGCCGGCGCCATTGGCGCCGAGCAGGCTGACCAGTTCGCCCTTGCCGACGGAAAGGCTGATGCCGCGCACCGCGCGGATGGTGCCGTAGCTGACCGAGAGGTCGCGCACATCGAGCATGGGAGCACCGGGCAGAGGAGCAATGGGCCGAGAAGCATCAGGCATGCGCGGCCCCCTTTCCGAGATAGGCCTCGATGACGGCCGGGTGGCTGCGCACATGGGCGGCGTCGCCCTCTGCAATGGTGCGGCCGGAGGCGAGCACATGCAGCCGGTGGCAGAGGCGCATGATCAGGCCCATGTCGTGGTCGATGATGAGCAGACCGAGGCCGCGTTTCGCCGGCAGTTCGGAGAGCGTGTGCAGCAGCGTCTCGGTTTCCGCGTCGTTCATGCCGGCGGCCGGTTCGTCGAGCAGCAGGAAGCGCGGTTCGGCGGCGAGCGCGCGGGCGATCTCGACGCGGCGCTTGTCGCCGTAGCTGAGGCTGTCGCCCAGTTCGTCGGCTTTTGAAGAGAGGCCGAATTCGGAGAGCAGCGTTTCCGCCCGCTCGCGCGCCGCAGCCCGCGCCACGCCCTTGGCGAGCGCGCCGGCCTCGACATTCTCCAGCACCGTCATCGCGTTGAAGAGCCGCACGATCTGGAAGGAGCGGCTGACGCCGGCAAGCGCGATCTGGCGCGGCTTGAGGCCTGACAGGACCGTGTCGCCGGCCGTGATCGTGCCGGTCGCGAGCTTCACCTGGCCGGTGATCGCGTTGATGAGGGTCGTCTTGCCGGAGCCGTTCGGGCCGATGAGGCCGACGACCTCGCCGGTTTCGACGGTGAGCGAGACATGGTCGAGCGCGCGAAGGCCGGTGAACTCCACCGACACGTCGTTGATCGCGAGACGCGTTTCAGTCATGGCGTTTCCGATGGTGGCGGGCCGGCAGGTCATGCCGGCCCGATGCGGACGGGATCAGGGCTTCGGCAGGGATTCCGGCTTGCGCCAGCCGACGAAGGTCGGCTTGCCGGCCTTCAGCTCGATCAGCACTGCCGCCTTGTTCGGAACATGGCCTTCTTCCGCCGTGCCGTAGTCGAGGTCGCCGGTCAGGAGATTGAACTGGCCGTCTTCCAGCGCCTTGGCAACGGCCGCGCCATCCGTCGAGCCGGCGGCCTTGATCGCCTCGGCCATCAGCATGATCGTGTCCCAGCCCGTCGAGACGAAGGACGTGTCCGGCGCCTTGCCGTGCATCGCCGTGTAGAGCTCGATGAACTTCGGCATATCAGGATGCGCCTCCGGACCCATCCAGGTGTGGGTGACGAAGAAGACGTCGTTGCCGAACTTCTCGCCGAGCGATTCATGCATCGCCGGGTCGTCATAGGCATCGCCGCCGAGCACCGGCGCGTCATAGCCGACCTCGCGCAGCGCACGGATGATGACGCCGATGTCCTGGCCGTAGGACGAGATGAAGATCACGTCCGGCTTCTTGTCGAGCGCCTGGAGACGCGCGAGCTGGGCCGAGAAGTTGTTGTCGCCGTTGGTGTAGGTGTCTTCGAGCAGGATCTCGCCGCCGTTCGTCTTGAACTGCTCGACGAAATATTTCGACAGCGACTTGGTATAGGCGATGAACTGGTCGGTGACGACATAGGCCGTCTTCCAGCCCTTTTCCTTGACCGCATAGTCGGCAGCGACCGCGCCCATCGTGGTGTTCCACATGGAGAGCGTGAACTGCTTGTCGCCGAGCGACCAGGACGAATAGAGCGGGTCGGAGGCACAGGTCGAGATGCCGACGAGGCCGGCCGACTGCGCCTCGCGGCTTGCCGGACCGCCGAAGTCGAAGTCGCAGGGCGCGACGATGAGTTCCGCACCCTTGTCGATCAGTTCGACGGCCACGTTGCCCACCGTCACCGGATCGGACTTGCCGTCGATGTTGATGAACTCGATCTGTTTGCCGAGAACGCCGCCATTGTCGTTCAGGTATTTCACGGCAACCTGCGCGCCGTTAAAGCCGGGCGTGTCGAGCGGCGCCTGGATGCCGGTCATCGACAGCGCGCCGCCGATGACGATCTTGTCGTCGGCCGCCTGGGCCGTGGATGCGGCGAGCAGGAGGCCTGCCGCCGTCAGGAGCAATTTCGAGGTCTTCATCATGGTCGTTCCCCTTTCATGATTTCTGGCTCTGCGTGGTGAAACGGCCCGTTTCGCTTGTGTTTCTTGTCGGCCCGTCTCGGAATGGTTTTCGTCGTTTCCGTCCCTTTGTGGTTTCCCTGAAAATCCGCTGCCGGTTCTATTGTCCGATTTCCTCAAGCAGCGCGTCGGTCGTGACCTGCCGGCAATAGCCCTTGATGGCTCTGAGCGACGTCTCGTGCCGCTCGTCGGAATAGGTGCCGCAGGCATCCGGCACGAGCGTCACGAGATAGCCGAGGTCGCAGGCGTCGCGCACCGCCGATTCCACGCACTGGTCGGTGACGAGCCCGCAGAGGACGAGTTGCCGGACGCCGAGATTGCGCAGCGTGTAGTCGATATGGGTGGAGACGAAGACGCTGGAGGAGCTTTTCGGAAAGACGATCTCGTCGTCGAGCGGCTGAAGCTCGTCGATCACCTTGCCGTCATGCGAGCCCTTCGGCACGTTGAAGCCGGTGATCTTGTAATCGAGGCTGCGGTCGCGGCCGTCCTTCGTCAGGCTCTCGATCGTGGTGTGCAGCACCTCGATACCGGCGGCGCGGAAGCCTGAAAGCAGCCTCTGCATGTTCGGGATCGCCACCTCGTGGATGCGCTTGAAATAATAGCCGTATTTGCCGGTGATCTCCTCGTCCGGCACGTCCTTGAACTCGCCGCCGTCGCGGCGCACGGAAAAGTTCTGCACGTCGATGAAGAGAATGGCGGAGGCCGCCGGGTCGAGCGGGATTTCACGGGTGGTGAGATGGTCAGCGGCCATCGGCGGTTTCCTCAAGCATTGTGACGGCGCGTTCGAGCGGAGGGCCGAGCCTTGCCGCCCACGCCTCCTGACCGCGCGCGTCGGAGATCAGATCGTTGCGCACTTCGAGCAGCACATGGGCAATGCCGCGCTTTTCCCCGTGCACGGGGATGGTGAAATCGGACTCGTCGTCGACGATGTAGGGCGCGTTCAGCCGGACGGAGATGTCAGGGTTTGCCGCCCGGAAGCTTTCGGCCAGCGCATCGGCGAGACGGCGGTCGCTGTTGTGCAGGAGGCCCAGCTCGAAATCCCTGACGGCGCCCGTCGCGCGCATCAGCGGCGTAAAGCTGTGAACGGAAACGAGGACCGTCGGGCGCCCCGCGGCGCGGCGCTGGTCGAGCGCCACCGAGATCGCCTCGTGCAGCGGCTGGTGGATCTCGACATAGCGGCGCTTGCGCTCCCACTGGTCGAGGCCCGCATTGGCCGGCACGGCCGTTCCGTCGCTCACCGCGACGAAGCAGTCGGGCGCCGAAAGCGGCCGGTTGCAGTCGATCACCAGCCGGCTGTAGCGCTGGAGGACGAGCGCCGCGTCGAGCCTTGCCGACAAAAGGCGGGAAAGTCCCTCGGCGCCGACGTCATAGGCGATGTGCCTGTCCATCTCGGCCGGCGGCACGCCGAGATCGCCGAGTGCCAGAGGAACGGCGCGGCCGGCATGTTCGCAGGTCAGGAAGATATCCGAACGACCGTCCGCATTGACCCATTCCACCGGAACGGGATCGCCGGAACTCAGCAAACGGGTCTTGTCGCGGTCTGCGGTCCTGAGCATGAAGATTGAGATCCATTTGCCCCGCGAGGCCCGGAATGGTGCGGGGCAGCATGGTCATCAGTCAAAGAAATTTTTCGATCATAGTCAATCGGATTTTTCCATTTGACTATTTTTTTTCAGAACGCGAATATCCGTTTCAACAAGGGGAACTGGCAGCCGATGAACGCGCTGACATCATCGACCATCCGCACGCGCATCCGTGCGGCCGCCGAGCAACTGACGGCAAGCGAGCGCAAGATCGCCAATGCGATCCTCGCCGATTATCCCTTCACGGGTCTCGAAAGCATCCAGGAACTGGCGGCGAAGACCGGCGTCAGCGCGCCGTCGATCACCCGCTTCGTCAGCAAGATCGGCTGCGGCGGCTTCCAGGACCTGCAGCGCCAGTTGATCGCCGAGTTGAAAGAGGGGCAGCGCTCGCCGCTCGACCTCAAGTCCAGCCAGAAGCCGGTCGGGCATTCGGAGTTCCTCAGCGAATACGTCGCCCGGCTTTCGGCCGTGATGCGGGAGATGACGGAGACCGTATCGCAGGCGCAGTTCGACAGCCTCGCTGATCTGCTGGCCGACCCCTCGCGCAACATCTTCCTCATCGGCGGCCGCGTCAGCGACAGCATCGCGACGTTCCTGTCCATGCACCTGCGCCAGATCCGCAGCGGCATCTACCACATGGCCGACAATCCGGAATTCTGGCCGGAGCATGTGCTGCGCATGCGCCGCAAGGACGTGGTGCTGCTCTTCGACTTCCGCCGCTACCAGCCGAGCCTTGCGCGGCTTGCCGAGACGATCGCGGCCAAGCGCGGCGCGACCATCGTCGTCGTCACCGACAAGTGGATGTCGCCGGCCGCCCGCAGCGCCGACCATATCGTCGCGCTGCCGATCGACGCCGGCACCGCCTGGGACACGGTCGCGTCCGCCATGGCGCTGGTCGAGGCGCTGATCGTGCGCGTCTCGGAAGCCGACTGGGAAGCGACGCAGAAACGCATCAACGACTGGGACGGCGTGCGTTTTGCCATGCCGGGCTACGACCAGGACAGATTGAACGGGGACATCGATGAGACGTGAAGAGATGATGGTCGCCTGCTGCGGGGACCTCTCCGGCAAGGTGCGCGGCAAGGCCTTTCCGCTTTCGCAGATGGAGAAGCGCCTGAAGCGCGGCGTCGGCTGGACGCCGACAAACGTGCAGATCACCTGCTTCGACGCCATCGCCGACAGCCCCTTCGGCTCGCTCGGCGACCTCGTGCTCATCCCCGATCCGGCGACCAAGGTCAGCATTGCCAGCGAAGAGGATGCGCCGAACGAGAATTTCGTGCTCGGCAATATCCGCTACACGGACGGTCGGCCCTGGGAATTCTGCACGCGCTCGATCCTCCAGTCGGCGCTCGACCGGTTGCAGCGGGTGGCCGGCGTCACGCTTCTCGGCGCCTTCGAGCACGAGTTCCAGATCAGGCACCTGACCGGCGAGATCGGCAAGGCCTTCACGCTCGGCGGGTTCCAGGAGGAGCGCTATTTCTGCGAGGCGATCGTTGCCGCCATGCGCGAGGCGGGTGTTACGCCCGACACGATCCTCAAGGAGTTCGGCAGCGGCCAGTTCGAGGTGACGATGGGGCCGCAGAAGGGCGTCACCATCGCCGACCATTCGCTGATCACGCGCGAGCTTGTCGCCATGGTCGCGCGCGAAATCGGCTACGAGCCGACGTTTACGCCGATCCGCGATCCGGCCGGCGTCGGCAACGGCGTGCATGTGCATCTGAGCATGCTCGACGATGCGGGCAACCCCGTGACACATGACCCGGACGGCAAGCATGAACTCTCCGACGTCGCGGGCAAGTTCGTCGCCGGCATCCTGAAATATCTCGATTCGATCATCGCCATCACGGCGCCGAGCGTCGTCTCCTACCTGCGTCTCACCCCGCATCGCTGGAGTGCGGCCTTCAACAATCTCGGCTTCCGCGACCGCGAGGCCTCCGTGCGCATCTGCCCGGTCTCCGACATGAGCGACGTGGCGAAGGCCGCGCAGTTCAACTTCGAGTTCCGCGCCGCCGATGCCGCCGCCAATCCGCATCTGGCGCTGGCCGCGATCGTGCATGCCGGCGTGCAGGGCATTGAGGAGGGGCTTCACGTTCCCGAGGCGACGCAGGAAGACCTGTCGCTGCTCGGCATCGAGGCTCTCGCCGCGCGCGGCTATGTCCGCCTGCCGCAGACACTGGAGGCGGCCTTGCAGCGCTTCCAGTCCAATTCGACGGTCTGCGGCTGGTTTCCCGAGGGCTTTGCCGACGTCTATGTCAAGCACAAGGAAGGCGAGATCGCCTATCTCGCCGGCAAGACGCAGGCCGAAATCTGCGCCGCCTACGAAGCGGTGTACTGACCGGCATCGCAGAGGGGCGGACGCTTTCCACTGAGCAGGCGGCGATCGGGTCGCCGCTTTTGTCCATCGCCTTCCGGCGACGGGGCGGCTTGACAGGGCGC
>CAMPIK010000106.1 GCA_946886325.1 uncultured Shinella sp. | reverse complement strand
CTGCACCGGATGACCTTCCGGCCGCTCAAGGCCGATGGCGTCGAACCGGCCTGACCGCCAAACAAGTGAATAGCAATCGCCTGCGAAAGCGTAGTAGCGACGCCGCGAGCCAGGGCGAGCAGCCGCCCGGAATGCAAAAAGCCGGGGATGAACCCGGCTCTTTCAATTCACGCGAACGTCAGCCGTCTCAGTTGAGACGTGCCTTCACTTCGCCGATCGCATTGTCGAAGAGCGCCTTGCCGGTGGCGGCGTCGGTCTTCGATGCCAGCACCCGTTCGGCTGCGGCGATCGCCAGATCGACGGCTGCGGAGCGTACGGCATTGATCGCGTCGGCTTCCGCCTGCTTGATCTTCTGCTCGGACAGCGCGTTGCGGCGCGTGACGTATTCTTCGGTCTTCTGCTTGGCCTCGGCGGTCAGCATTTCAGCTTCACGCTCGGCGGCGGCGACGATGCTGGCTGCTTCGGCTTCCGCGTCCTTGCGCTTGCGCTGGTATTCGGCCAGCAGGTGCTGGGCCTCCTCGCGCAGGCGCTTGGCCTCGGCGAGTTCGTTGGAAATCTTTTCGGCGCGCTCGTCGAGCGCCTTCGCCATCATGCCCGGGACCTTGAGATAGACGATCAGGGCGAAGAACAGCAGGAGGCCGACAAAGGCAAAGAATGTTGCGTCGAATGCCATGGGGCGCGTTCCTTAGCTTGCCGCTGCCGATTTGACGGCGGCAGCGATCTCGGTCTTGGTTGCCTTGCCGCCGATGAGCTGGTCGACGACGGCGGCAGCCGTTTCCTCGGCGATCTGGCCGACATCGGCAAGCGCCTTGGCCTTGATGTCCCCGATGCGGACTTCGGCATCGGCAATCTTCTGCTGCAGGCCGGCTTCGACCTTGGCACGCTCGGCTTCGGCCTTCGCCTTCGCCTTGTCGCGGGCTGCGGATGCAATCGCATTGCCCTTGGCCTTGGCGGCAGCAAGTTCCTGTTCGTAGGTGGCGATCGCCGCGTCGGCTTCGGACTTCAGGCGCGAGGCCTCGTCGAGATCCTGGGCGATCCGGTCATGCCGGGTTTCCAGGATGCCGCCGATCCGCGGCACGATGACCCGCGACATGATCAGGTAGAAAAGACCGAAGGTAATCGCCAGCCAGAGAAGCTGCGAGGCGAAAGTCGACTGGTCGAAGGGCGGGAATACGCCGGTCGCATGGTCGTCGCCATGGGCGACGCCGGTCTCGGTATGCACCTCGCCAGCCGGAGCGGCGCCGTGCGTTTCCGTCGTCGTTTCGGCCTGAGCGATCAGGTAAGGGGTGGACTCGGCCAAAGCCGGGGTCGCGGACATGCTCACCTCCAGGTGCATTCTCGAAAGTCAGGCGGACCACGGCCCGCAAGGGGCCATGGTCCGGTCTTCAGCCGATATCAGACGGCGAAGAGCAGCAGAAGCGCGATGAGCAGCGAGAAGATGCCCAGAGCTTCCGTAACGGCGAAGCCGAATACGAGACGGCCGAACTGGCTGTCCGCTGCGGAGGGGTTGCGCAGAGCGCCGGCAAGGTAGTTGCCGAAGATGTTGCCGAGGCCGAGAGCCGTACCGGCCATACCAAAGCAAGCCAGACCTGCGCCGATGTACTTTGCTGCTTCCGCTTCCATAGTGAACTCCTTCGAATGGGTTGTTGCGGCTTATTGAATGGCACCCGCCAGGGGCGCCAACGACTTGATCCCTAGTGGCCACCCGGGTGGATGGCGTCGTTGAGGTACATGCACGTCAGTACCGCAAAGACATAGGCCTGCAGGAATGCCACGAGGAACTCGAGACCGGTCAGGGCGACCGTCATGATGAGGGGCAGGATCGCGCCGCCGATACCGAGCGCACCGAGGGTTCCGAGCGAGGCGACGAAGCCTGCGAACACCTTGAGCGTGATATGGCCGGCCAGCATGTTCGCGAAGAGACGAACGGAAAGGCTGATCGGGCGCGACAGGAAGGAAATGACTTCGATCGTCACGACGAGCGGCAGAAGCATGCCGGGCACGCCCTGCGGCACGAAGAGCTTCAGGAAGCCGAGACCGTGCTTGAAGAAACCGTAGACGATGACCGTGCCGATGACGAAGAGCGCCAGAGCGAAGGTGACGATGATCTGGCTGGTGACGGTGAAGAAATAGGGCACCATGCCGAGCAGGTTCGCCGTCAGGATGAACATGAACAGCGAGAAGACCATCGGGAAGAACTTCATGCCGTGGCTGCCGGCGCCTTCGCGCAGCATCGAGGCGATGAATTCGTAGGACATCTCGGAGACCGACTGCAGGCGGCCGGGAATCAGGCCGCGCTGGGACGTCGTCATGTAGAGGAAGCCGGTTGCCGCCGCCACGGTCGCGACCATGAAGAGCGACGCATTGGTGAAGGAGAAGTCGATACCGCCGACTTCGATCGGTACAATCTTGCTCACCTGGAACTGACTGGTCGGATCGTTTGCCACCGCGTGTCTCTCTTCTTTGCCCGCCGGGGCGGAATTCCATCATCGAGGTCCCGCGCTTACGCGCCGTCCCCGTCTTTCTTGTGTTGCTCGCCCATCCGGTCGACGGGATGGGGCGATGCCACCATACCGGCCGAACGCAGCACGTTGAGCACTCCGGCACAAAATCCGAGCAGTAGGAGAATGATCATTCCCCACGGCCCTGTACCGGCAAAATGGTCCAAAAGATAGCCCAGAAGTGCACCGACGATGATGGCCGCGACGAATTCGCTGGAGAGCTTCATCGCAACCGCATAACCCTTGCGGTTCGTCTCTGCCCTCACCTCGTCCGCGTCGGCCTTCGAGCCGTCCGGGCGCCTCTTTGCCAGTTCGGCATCGAGACGCTGCATGCGTTCTTCCAGACTTTCATTGCGGTTGTCCGCCATGAGGCCCTCCCGGCCGTTCCGCAGGCTCTTCGCCGTAATGCGGACATATTAACGGCTAGGTTCAAGCCACCTTCAGGCCCGTTTTGAAGTCGGGCGCAACATAGTTTTAGGTGTCTGCATAGTCAAGGCGCGGAGACGCTTTGTCGGCAAGCAATTTTATTGTTAAAAATCAGATATTTAAATGTGTCGGAACGGTGACGGACGGATTGTCGCGCGAGAATCGCCGGGACGGGTCCGCGGCAGGAGATCAGCTCCAGCCGCCGCCATGGGTTCGATAGAAGACATGCAGGCCGATCTTGCCCATGCGCTTCATGCTGCGCGCCCAGCCGGGGCGAACGTAGGTCGCGTGATAATGGGTCGCCGAGCCGACCTCTTCCAGCCAGATCTTGCCGGCGGTCACGGCCATGGCGATCTCCTTGGCGGTCTTCCAGTGCCAGGGCGCCAGCACGAGATCGGGGATGCGGTCGCAGGCAAAGGAGAACTGGCAGCGGTTGCGCCAGCCCTTGTTCTGGTAGACGACGCCGCAGACCGTGTCGGGATAGGTCGGGTTGCGCACGCGGTTGAGGATGACCTGCGCCACCGCCGCCTGCCCTTTCAGCGATTCCCCGCGGGCCTCGAAATAGATGCCGGCCGTCAGGCATTTCTGCTCCGCGGCGGTGAACACGCCGGCCGGCAGTGCGGTCGCGACCCAGGCATGGTCGCCCGGACCCACATCGGGAATGAAGCGGCCCTGTTCCTTCTTCTCGCGCAGGATCGAATCGAAGGGTGATTCCCGCGCATAATCCGGCGCCGGCTTGGCATAGGCCGTCGCCAGGATATCGGCCTTGTCGCTGGTCACGAGGCCGGCGAGAAGCGAGGAGACGCCCGGATCGCGCCAGACCGGCTTCTTCTTGTAGAAGGCGGTGGCGATCTGGATTTCCTTGCCCTTGATCTCCGGCTTGACGAAGGCCATGCGCTCCTTGCCGTCGAAGACGGGCTTCAAGAGCGAACTGGTGCGCTTCAGCACCGAGCCGGCGGAAAAATCCTTGGGCGGGGTGACCGGAAGCACCGCGATGATGCGGCCCTTCTTGAGCGACCGCGTGACGCGATTCTCGTCGGGAACGGTCCCCTTGCCCTTGTGTTCGCCGCGAAGCGCCGCCTGCTGGCCGCCTGGCAGCTCGATGCCGGCGCCGGCATCGACGGCGCCCGTCGTCATTGGATCGTTGAAGGCGATCTCGACTTCGTGGATCGAGCCCGCCGGCGAGCGCGTCATCACCATCTGCTGGTTGCCGCCCGGCCGGTTGATGCCGGCGACGAACGCGGCAAGGTCCGAATGGGCGATTGTCGAGGGGACGGCGGCGAACAGTCCAAGCCCCAGAACAAGAGGCGCCGTCCATGGCCGAAGAGAAAAAGCCGGCCGGGACCGACGAACGCTACGCTTACGCACCAACACCACTCCGCACCCTCTTGAGCACGCAAGCCGTCCACGCCGGAAGACCGGCGCTTCTGCCCCCGCTCGGATGTCACCTTGATCGAGCCGCCCGGTCGAAACCGGATCCGCAATCGGCTCATGCTGGGATGAGAGAATGATCGATTAACCTTGATGGACGGTTAACGCCCGACTCCCCTGCAATCGGGTCTGCGGCAATCGCTCAGATGATCACCTGCGATCCGAGCTCGACCACGCGATTGGTCGGCAGGCGGAAATAGTCGGACGGGTCGATCGCGGCATTGGCGAGCGCGATGAACAGGCGGTCCTGCCACATCGGCATGCCGGACTGCGCATCCGGCACCAGCTTGCGCCGGCCGAGATAGAAGGAGGTCGACATGATGTCGAACTTGACGCCGGATTTCCGGAATAGCCCGAGCGACTGCGACACGTTCTGCGTTTCCATGAAGCCGAAGCGCATTTCGATTCGCGCAAAGCGCCCGGTCATGCGCTCCATGCGGCAGCGCGCTTCCGCGGGCACGACCGGCGTGTTCGTGGTGCGGACCGTCAGGATGAAGTTCTGCTCGTGCAGCACGTGATTGTGCTTGAGATTGTGCAGCAGCGCCGCCGGTGTCGAATCGGGATCGCTTGTCAGAAAGATCGCCGTGCCCGGCACGGAGACCGGCGCATGTTCGCTCTTCTTCTCGATCGACCGGACGAAGGCATCGAGCGGGACCTCGATGCGGCGCGTCTTTTCCCGCAGGATGCGCGTGCCGCGCGTCCAGGTCCACATGACGACGACGACCGCAAGCGCGATCAGCACCGGCACGTAGCCGCCGTCGTGGATCTTCAGCAGGTTGGCGGCGAGGAACGTCATCTCCAGCAGGAAAAGCGGAAGGAGCGTGGCGACGGTCGCGGCAACGCCCCACCGCCAATGGGTGCGCAGGAACCAGTAGGCGAGCACGGTCGTGACGACCATGGCGCCGGTGACGGAAATGCCATAGGCGGTCGCCAGCGCCTCAGACGAGCCGAAAATGAAGACAAGCAGCATGACGCCGAAGAGCAGCAGCGCATTGACCGCGGGCAGGTAGATCTGGCCGGTATGGGTCTCAGACGTGTGGAGGATTTCCATGCGCGGCAGGAAGCCCAAGTGGATCGCCTGGCGCGTCAGCGAGAAGGCGCCGGTGATGACGGCCTGGCTGGCGATGATCGTCGCCGCCGTCGCGAGAAGCACGACCGGCAGAAGCGCCCATTGCGGAAACATCAGGTAGAACGGGTTGGATATCGTTTCCGGGTGCTTGAGCACCAGCGCGCCCTGGCCGAGATAGTTGAGCGTCAGCGCCGGAAAGACCAGGCAGAACCAGGCCCACTGGATCGGCCGGCGGCCGAAATGGCCGAGGTCGGCGTAAAGCGCCTCGGCGCCGGTGACGGTGAGGAACACTGCGCCGAGCACGACGAGCCCGATATAGCCCTCATCAACCATGAAGAAGACTGCATAGGCCGGGTTGAAGGCGGCGAGGATGCCGAGATCGTCGCTGAGATGCAGCACGCCAGCGGCGGCCATGACGATGAACCAGAGCGCGGTGATCGGACCGAAGAGATTGGAGACGGCAGCGGTTCCCCAGGACTGGACGGCGAAAAGCATGACGAGGATGACGACCGAGATCGGCACGACATAGTCCGACAGCGCCGGCGTCACGAGCTTGAGGCCTTCGACGGCCGACAGCACCGAGAGCGCCGGCGTGATCATCGCATCGCCGATGAAGAGCGCGGCGCCGGCAGCCCCCATGAAGAAGAGGAAGGCCGCCCGGCCGTTGATCTTCTTCATCAGCAGCGCCAGCAGCGAAAGCGTGCCGCCCTCGCCGTGATTGTCGGCCCGCAGCAGGAAAAGCACGTATTTCAACGTGACGATGATCGTCAGCGCCCAGATCATCAGCGAGATCAATCCGATGACCTCGTCGCGCGTGACGCCGTCGGCGGCGATCGGGCGAAGCGCCTCGCGGAAGGCATAGAGCGGGCTCGTGCCGATATCGCCATAGACGACGCCGACAGAGCCGAGGGCGAGCAGGAACAGCGTGCGGGCGCGATCGCCAGCGGGCGCGGCATTGTCAACCGACTGATGCATGGGTCTTCAGGCTCTCAGAGCCAGCCTTTCCACCGGAAAAACAGAAACGGTCCGACGGCCGAGGCGACCATCGCCAGGAGCACGACCGGATAGGCATAGGGATGATGCAGCTCGGGCATGTATTCGAAATTCATGCCGTAGACGGACGCGATCAGCGTCGGCGGCAGGAGGACGACGGAGGCGATCGAGAAGATCTTGATGATCGCATTCTGCTCGAGATTGATGAGGCCGAGCGACGCATCGAGCAGGAAGGTGATGTTGCCGGAAATGAAGGAGGCGTGTTCGGACAGCGACTGGACGTCGCGTGCGACCGTCCGGCAGAGGTCGCGGCTTGCGCGATGTCCGCCGATCTCCGGCACGCTCTGTAGAAATGTCAGCAGCCGCGAAAGCGACGCGAGGCTGTCGCGCGTCTTGGCGACGCGGCGATGGTGGCTCGCCACCTGCATCAGCCGGCCCTCCAGATAGCGCGGCGGGCGCTTGTCGATGCGGCGCTTGTCGCCGAACACCTGGTGCGAAAGCCTGTCGATTTCGCTGACCGCCGTCTCCAGGATTTCCGCCGTGCGGTCGACGATGGTCTCCAGAAGGCGCGCGATCATCGCCGCACCGCTGCCGCAGCCGCCCGGAATGCGGTGCATGGCGGCCTTGAAGAGGATGAAAGCCTTCGGTTCTGCATAGCGGATGGTGACGAGGCGGTTGCCGACAAGGATGAAGGCGACGTCGGTCAGTTCCGGCAGATGGCTGTCCGCCTTCAGGACGAGCGACGCCGTCATGTAGACCGCGCCGTTCTCCGTATAGAGGCGGCTCGACGGCTCGATGTCCTTCAGCTCGTCGCGGGTCGGCACGTCGATGCCGAGCAGGCGCTCGACCAATCGGTCCTCCTCGACGGTCGGCTCCAGCAGGTCGATCCAGACGATATCAGGCGACAGGCCGTCGAGCGCCTCGTCGGCGTCCGCGGACAGGGTCGTCGCCATGCCACTGGCGTTGAAAAGCGTGATCACCGAAGGTCGGCTCCGGTCCGGCCGTTTGCGCCCATCATAGCCATCGACCTCACAGGCAGTCTCCGCAGCACGCCAATCCGGCCCCAGTCAGAGCACAAGCCGCAGCGCTTGCCAAGACGCT
>CAMPIK010000105.1 GCA_946886325.1 uncultured Shinella sp. | reverse complement strand
TCGCCAGCACGCCCGCTGCCTGCTCGCCGCCCATCACGGCAATGCGGCTGTTCGGCCACGTCCAGAGGAAGCGCGGCGAATAGGCCCGGCCGCACATGCCGTAATTGCCGGCACCGTAGGAGCCGCCGATCAGCATCGTGACCTTCGGCACATTGGCGGTCGCAACCGCCGTCACCAGCTTGGCGCCGTTCTTGGCGATGCCTTCGGCCTCGTATTTCCGCCCCACCATGAAGCCGGTGATATTCTGCAGGAAGACGAGCGGGATGCCGCGCTGGCAGCAGAGCTCGATGAAATGCGCGCCCTTCAGCGCCGCTTCCGAGAACAGCACGCCGTTGTTGGCGAGGATGCCGACCGGAATGCCGTGGATATGGGCGAATCCGCAGACGAGTGTCGTGCCGAAACGCGCCTTGAATGCATCGAAACGCGATCCGTCGACGATCCGCATGATGACCTCGTGCACATCGTAGGAAACGCGCGTATCGGCCGGCACGATGCCGAGCAGTTCCTCCGGATCGTAGAGCGGCGCCTCGCTAGCGATCCGCGTGACCTCCGCCTTGCGTGCGAGGCCGAGATTGCCGGCGATCCGCCGCGCCAGCGCCAGCGCATGGCGGTCGTCGCGGGCAAGATGGTCGGCGACGCCGGAAAGCCGCGTGTGCACGTCCCCGCCGCCGAGGTCTTCCGCCGTCACCACCTCCCCCGTCGCCGCCTTGACCAGCGGCGGGCCGGCGAGGAAGATCGTGCCCTGGTTCTCGACGATCACCGTCTCGTCGCTCATCGCCGGCACATAGGCGCCGCCCGCCGTGCAGCTTCCCATCACGACCGCGATCTGCGGAATGCCCTTCGCCGACATCTGCGCCTGATTGTAGAAGATGCGGCCGAAATGGTCGCGGTCCGGGAACACCTCGTCCTGGTTCGGCAAGTTGGCACCACCGGAATCGACGAGGTAGAAGCAGGGCAGCCGGTTCTGTTCCGCGATCTCCTGCGCCCGAAGGTGCTTCTTGACCGTGATCGGATAGTAAGTGCCGCCCTTCACCGTCGCATCGTTGCAGACCACCATGCAGTCGCGACCGGCGATCCGGCCGATGCCGGTGATCAGCCCACCGCCGGGCGACGCGCCGTCATAGAGCCCATGTCCGGCATTAATCCCCACCTCCAGGAAGGGTGAACCGGGATCGATGAGTTGCGCCACCCGGTCGCGCGGCAGGAGCTTGCCGCGCGCCACATGCCGCTCCCGCGCCTTCGCCCCGCCCCCGTCGAGCGTCGTCGCAACGGCGTGCCCGACCGTATCGATGGCATCGAGCATCGCCTTGCGGTTTGCCGCGAAAACCTCGCCGGCGGTCGAGAGCTGGGACTTGAGGGCGCTCATTGACGACATCCGTTTGATATCATATTTTGGTATCTCGCTATCGATGAAGACGGAACGGCGCCCGTGCGCACCAAGCATCGCAAGACGCTCGAAGCGATTTTCGCCGATCCGGTCAGCGGCACGATCGTGTGGCGTGATGTCGAAAGCCTGCTGGAAGCGCTTGGCGCGGCAATCAGTGAAGGCAGCGGTTCGCGCGTGCGTTTCACGATCAACGATGTGACGCTTTTCGTCCACCGCCCGCATCCACAACCGGAGGCGAAGAAGTACGTCATCCGCAATGTCAGGGACTTTCTGACGAGCCTGGGAATTACGCCATGAGGCCCTACAAGGGATATACCGGAACGGTCGAATTCGATGAGGACGACATGGTCTTTCACGGCCGCCTCGTCGGGATCGGCGACATCGTGACCTTCGAGGCGGAAACGGCGCAGGATCTGGTGCAGGCGTTCCGCGACAGCGTGGACGACTATCTCGCCTTCTGCGCGGAGCGCGGCAAGCCGCCGGAAAAACCCTTCTCCGGCAATATCTCGCTTCGGATGGCGCCCGAACTCCACGGCCAGGTCGTCCGTGCCGCCGGCAACCGGGCCAAGTCGGTCAACCAGTGGATCACCGACGCGCTGAGCGAAGCGGCCTCGCGCGACGCCCAGTCGGCCAGCCAGGTCGTGAAGGTCAACCGGTAGAGAGCCGAGCATCCGCCGAGCACGCATCATCGGCTCTCCTCGAAGATTTCCCGGCCGATCAGCATGCGCCGGATTTCCGATGTGCCGGCACCGATCTCGTAGAGCTTGGCGTCGCGCAGAAGCCGGCCGGTGGCATAGTCGTTGATATAGCCGTTGCCGCCGAGCGCCTGGATGGCTTCGAGCGCGAGGCGCGTTGCATTTTCCGCGGCATAGAGGATGCAGCCGGCGGCGTCCTTGCGGGTTGTCTCGCCGCGGTCGCAGGCGGCCGCGACGGCATAGACATAGGCGCGTGCCGTGTTGAAGGCGACATACATGTCGGCCACCTTGCCCTGCATGAGCTGGAACTCGCCGATCGGCCGGTCGAACTGGCGCCGCTCGTGCAGATAGGGCACGACGATGTCGAGGCAGGCGGCCATGATGCCGAGCGGCCCGCCGGAGAGCACCACGCGCTCGTAGTCGAGGCCGGACATCAGAACGTTGACGCCGCGTCCCTCGGCGCCCATCACGTTCTCCGCCGGCACCTCGCAATCGGCAAACACCAGTTCGCAGGTGTTGGAGCCGCGCATGCCGAGCTTGTCGAGTTTCTGCGCGGTCGAAAAACCCTTGAAGCCCTTTTCGACGAGGAAGGCGGTGATGCCCCGCGCGCCGGCGGCGGGATCGGTCTTGGCGTAGACGACGAGCACGTCGGCATCCGGCCCGTTGGTGATCCACATCTTGTTGCCGTTCAGCACATAGCGGTCGCCGCGTTTGTCGGCCCTGAGCTTCATCGAGACGACATCGGAGCCCGCGCCCGGCTCGGACATGGCGAGCGCGCCGACATGCTCGCCGGAAATCAGTTTCGGCAGGTATCTTGCGCGCTGCTCCACCGAGCCGTTGCGCATGATCTGGTTGACGCAGAGATTGGAATGGGCGCCGTAGGAGAGGCCGACCGAGGCGGACGCGCGGCTGATCTCTTCCATCGCGACGCAATGGGCGACATAGCCCATGCCGGCGCCGCCATAGTCCTCCGACGCGGTGATGCCGAGCAGGCCGAGATCGCCGAACTCCTTCCAGAGATGCATCGGGAAGGCGTTGTCGCGATCCACCGCCGCCGCGATCGGCGCGATGCGCTCCGCCGCGAACCGGCTCACGCTCTCGCGCAGCGCCTCGATCTCCTCGCCGAGCCCGAAACTCATGCCGCCTGCATACATCGTCCCCTCCACGCCTCCGCCGGTCACGCGGCGGCCGTTTCCTTCACCGTTCCCGCCGCCTCGAAGGCTGCCAGAAGTTCGGTCTCCCTCGCCTTCACCTTGGCGGCCGCGGCCTCCTTCACCGGGCCGAAGCCGCGGATGTCACCATAGCTTGAGAGCAGGGCATTCGCCGCCTCGACATTCTCCGCTCGCAGCCCGGCAAGGACTCGCTCGACCAACGCCTCGTAGTCGGCGATCAACTGCCGCTCCATGCGCCGCTCGGCGGTGCGCCCGAAGACATCGAATGCCGTGCCGCGTAGTCCCTTCATCGCCGAAAGCATGCGGAAGACCGGCAGCATCCAGCGCCCGAACTGCCGCTTCTTCGGCCGACCGTTGGCATCGACGCCGCGATTGAGGAAGGGCGGCGCGAGGTTGAACGAAATGCGGTAATCGCCCTCAAACTGCGACTCGAGGCCGGCGCGAAACGCCGGGTCGACATAAAGCCGCGCCACCTCGTATTCGTCCTTGTAGGCAAGCAGCCGCGCATAGACATGCGCAACGCTGTGCACCAGCCGGTCGTCGGCACCGATGTGTCGGCTCGCCTTTGCCACGCGATCCACCAGCGCCTTGTAGCGCCCGGCAAGCGCCGCGTTCTGGTAGGCCGTCAAATGCCGCATGCGGTGGGCGATCAGGTCGTCCGTCGCCATCGTCTCCAGCGTCGGCGCCTGCTCGCGGTTGCCCATCAGCGCCTCGACCTTGTCCGGCGCATGCGCCAGCAGCCGGCCCCAGTCGAAGGCCGCCTGGCTCGCCTCGACGGCGACGCCGTTCAAGGTTATCGCCTGCTCGATCGACTGGCGCGTCAGCGGGATCAGGCCCTTCTGCCAGGCATAGCCCGCCATCATCAGGTTGGTGGCGATGGCATTGCCGCAGACGGTCTCGGCAACCGCCGTGAAATCGCGGAAATGCGATGCTTCGCGCAGAACCTTGCGCACCGTCGCCTCGACGTCGGCACGCCTGAAATCGAAGTCGCGGTTGCGCACGAAATCGGCCACTGGTGTCAGCCGGGTGTTGATGACGCCGGTCGCGCGGCGGCTGTCGCAAAGTGTCACCGCATCCTTCGAGGCGCCGACCACGTCGTCGGCTGCGATCAGCAGGTCCGCGCCGCCGGTGACGATACGGGGCGAGGAGACGTCCTGCTCATGCAGGCCGATGCGCAGGTGGCTCATCACCGCGCCGCCCTTCTGGGCGAGACCCGCCATGTCGAGGATCATCGGCGCCTTGCCGTCGAGATGGGCCGCCATGCCGAGGATCGCGCTCACCGTCAGGATGCCCGTGCCGCCGATGCCGGCGATGGCGATGTTGTAGGAGCGGTCGCCCATCGCGACGATTTCCGGCTCCGGCACGCCTGATATGTCCGGCCGGCCGGCCGAGCGCTTGCGCAGCTTGCCGCCCTCGACCGTCACGAAGGAGGGACAGAAGCCCTTGAGGCAGGAGAAATCCTTGTTGCAGGTCGACTGGTTGATCTTGCGCTTGCGGCCCATCTCCGTGTCGAGCGGCTCGACCGAGACGCAGTTCGACTGGACGGAACAGTCGCCGCAGCCCTCGCAGACCGCCGGATTGATCATCACGCGCTTCGGCGGATCCTCCATCAGCCCACGGCTGCGGCGCCGGCGCTTCTCGGCGGCACAGGTCTGCACATAGACGATGGCCGAACAGCCGGGCGTCTCGCGCAGTTCCCGCATCACCGTGTCGAGTTCGTCGCGATGCAGCACCTTCGTGCCGGGCGCCAGGCTCGCCGGCGGATAGACGTCAGGCGTGTCCGAGAGAAGATAGATCGGCGCGACGCCCTCGTCGTGAAGCTGGCGCACCACCAGTTCCGGGCTGAGCGGCCCGTCGACGGCCTGCCCGCCGGTCATCGCGACGGCGTCGTTGTAGAGCAGCTTGTAGGTGATGTTGACCTTCGCCGCGACCGCCTGGCGGACGGCGAGGATGCCGGAATGGTAATAGGTGCCGTCTCCGAGATTGACGAAGACGTGCTTCTCGTCGGTGAAGGGCGCAACCCCCGTCCAGGTGACGCCTTCCGCGCCCATATGGGTGAAGGTCTCGGTGTTGCGGTCCATCCACTGGACCATGAAATGGCAGCCGATGCCGGCGAGCGCCCGGCTCCCCTCCGGCACCTTGGTCGACGTGTTGTGCGGACAGCCGGAACAGTAATAGGGCGTGCGGGCAACGGGCGCGACATGGCCCTTGCGCAGCTTTTCGCGGCCAAGCAGATAGTCGAGCTCATCGGCAATCAGCCGTTTCAGGCCGGCATCGAACTCGAACTGCAGCAGCCGCGCCGCAATCGCCCGCGCCACCATGCCGACCGTCAGCCCCTCCGACAGCGGCAGGAAATGCTGGTCCTGGTGGTCGAACTTGCCGACGATGCGCGGGCGCTCGCCCGGATGCCAGTTGAAGAGCTGCTGCTTGATCTGGTGCTCGATGACCTCGCGGCGCTCCTCGACGACGAGCACCTCCTCGAGCCCCGACGCGAACTGGCGCACGCCTTCCGGTTCCAGCGGCCAGGGCATGCGGACCTTGTAGACGCGCATGCCGATCTCGGCCATCTCGGAAGGACCGATCGACAGTTCCCGCAGCGCCTCCAGCACGTCCTCATAGGCCTTGCCCGAGGCGATGATGCCGAAACGGGCCTTCGGCGAGTCATGCGTGATCTCGTTGACCCGGTTGGCGCGGGCAAAGGCGATGGCGGCATAACCCTTGTAGGTCTGCAGCCGCTCGTCCTGCACCAGCGGCGGGTCCGGCCAGCGGAGATTCAGCCCGCCCGGCGGCAGCTCGAAATCGGTCGGGATGTGGAACTGCCGCTTTTCACCGGCAAGGTCCACCGTCGCCGTCGTCTCGATCGTGTCCGAAATCACCTTCATCGCCACCCAGCAGCCGGAATAGCGCGACATCGCAATGCCGAGCAGGCCGTATTCGACGAGTTCCTGGATGGAGGACGGATAGAGCACCGGGATGATCGCCGACATGAAGGCATGGTCGGACTGGTGCGGGATGGACGACGACTTGCAGGAATGGTCGTCGCCGGCAAAACAGAGCACGCCGCCATGTCTGGCCGAACCGGCCGCATTGGCATGCTTGAAGACGTCGCCGGAGCGGTCAACGCCCGGTCCCTTGCCGTACCAGTAGCCGACGACGCCATCCTTGCGGGCGCCGGGCGACAGATGAAGCTGCTGCGTGCCCCAGATGGCGGTTGCCGCCAGATCCTCGTTGACGCCCGGCCGGAACTCGACGCCGTGCGCCGACAGATGTTTACCCGCCTTGGCAAGCTGCTGGTCGTAGCCGCCAAGCGGCGAGCCGCGATAGCCCGAGACAAAGGCCGCCGTGTTGAGGCCCGCCGCATGGTCGCGCCGCATCTGGACGATCGGCAGGCGCACCAGCGCCTGGACGCCGGAGAGGAAGATTCGCCCCTCCTCGGCCGTGTACTTGTCCTCGAGAGAAAAGGTCTGCTTGAGCATTCCATCCTCCTCCATCATGGCCCTCCTCCACGAAAGCCATTCTCCTGATGTAGGAGTCTACGCCCGGAAGGGGAGACGCGCGTCCCTATTTTCAAAGGGGAACTTCACGATTTCGGGATGGCATCCGCTTTCAGCGGTTCAAATGAGGATGGCATCCTCATAGTGACTGATGTTGCGAAAATCCGTTGCAGCGCAGCAATTTCCGGTTCTACAGGGGAACCTCAAGCGTGTTCTTGAGCTCGTCGAGCGCGAAGCTCGAATTGACGAAGCCGACGCCCGGCAGCCTCAAGAGCGCCTTCTTGAGAATTTCCTCGTATTGCCGGACGCTGCTCGTCAGCACGCGCAGCACATAGTCATGATCGCCGGTCATCGAATAACACTGCACGACTTCGGGCATATCGCGCACGGCTTTTTCGAAATCGAGCAGCGTCTGCTCGTCATGCTGCTTCAGCCGCACGAAGCAGAAGACCGAAACGTCGAAGCCGACCTTGCGCGGATCGATGCGGATCACCCGGTCGCGGATGACGCCGAGCTTCTCCATCTCCTTGATCCGCCGCCAGCAGGGCGTGTGGCTGAGGCCCACCCGCGCGCCGATCTCGGCGACCGTCAGCCCCGGCTCCTTCTGGAGCAAACGCAATATCTTCCGGCTCGTCTCGTCCATCCGGCCCGATCGCCTCCCTCGCCACCGCCGGACTATGGACGCCGTTCACCGCTTCGGCAACGCCTTCATACAGGTGCTGCGGCCCTTCGCGCGCGAGAGTTGGACCTGCCGAATCCACCCACAAAAAAGCTTCACGAAACCTATTGACGCCGCTCGGGAATTTTGGTCTATGCGCCGACATCGGATGGGCGTGTAGCTCAGCGGGAGAGCACTACGTTGACATCGTAGGGGTCACAGGTTCAATCCCTGTCACGCCCACCATTCGA
>CAMPIK010000104.1 GCA_946886325.1 uncultured Shinella sp. | reverse complement strand
TCGGGCATCAGGCCGCCGAGGCCTTTCTGGCGCGCTCCTATCGCTCGGGACGCGGGCACCACGCGATCCTGATCGAGGGGCCGGAGGGCATCGGCAAGGCGACGCTTGCCTTCCGTTTCGCCAATCATGTGCTGAGCCACCCCGAACCGGAGGACGCGCCTGAGACCATCGCCGATCCGGATCCGGCATCGCCGGTGTCGCGGCAGATCGCCTCGGGCGCCTCGCACAATCTGCTGCACCTCTCTCGCCCCGTCGACGAAAAGACCGGCAAGGTGAAATCGGCGATCACGGTCGATGAGGTGCGGCGCGCCGGAAAATTCTTCGCGCAGACGTCGGGAACCGGCGGCTGGCGCATCGTGATCGTCGATCCCGCGGATGACCTCAACCGCAATGCGGCCAATGCCATTTTGAAAATCCTTGAGGAACCGCCGAAGAAATCAATGTTTCTGGTGCTGACCCATGCGCCCGGAAAACTTTTGCCAACGATCCGCTCGCGCTGCCTGCCGCTGGCGCTGAACCCGCTCTCGGGCGGCGAGCTTCGCTTAGCGCTCGACGCGCTCGGAGTGCAACTGCCGGCCGGCCGGGCCGACGAGGTTCTTTCGGCGGCGGGCGGCAGCGTCGCCGAGGCGCTGAAGCTCGTCAATTATGGCGGGTTCGACATTCTGGAAGCGTTCCGGGCAATCGTCGCGGGCAGGGGCGGGGCGCCGCGGCGCGACGTGCACAAGCTCGCCGATGTGCTCTCGGCGCGCGACAGCGAGACCGTCTTCGACTTCTTCGCCAGCCAGGCGACCGATCATGTGATGGCCGAAGCACGGGCGGCGGCACATGCCGGCGATATCGCGGCGGCCGAGCGGCTCGCGCGCCTGGCCTCGGCAGTGACCGAGCAACTGACCGTGGCGGCCGCCTACAATCTCGACCGCAAGCAGACGGTGATCACGCTGCTCGACGAAATCGCGGCGGTCGCCTGACAATCTGCCTTTTGCCGCATTGTCCGGCGCCGAAACGACGGCGCTTCGGCTGGAAATGCCTTACGTGAAAGCGAGCTTGACGCCGACGAGCGCCAGCGTCGCCGCGAGCAGCGTGCTGATGATGCGGTCCGGCAGGCGCGGCGCGAAATGGCTGCCGATGATGATGCCGGGGATTGAGCCGATGAGCAGGGTGAAGAGCATCGCCCAGTCGATCTCGCCGATCATCCAGTAGCCAAGGCCGCCGACGAGCGTCAGCGGCACGGCATGCACGATGTCGGAGCCGACCACGTCGCGAATGTTCAGCCCCGGATAGAGCGCCAGCAGGATCGTGACGCCGAGCGCACCGGCCCCGACGGAAGTGAGCGTGACCAGCGAACCGAGCACGAGGCCGAGCATCACGGTCATCAGTCCCACGGTCGACGGATCGACCGGCTTGCGGTCGCGCATCGCATGGCGGATCCACTCGATGATGCGGCGGCGGAAAATCAGCAGGAAGGCGGTCAGGATCAGCATGTAGCCGAGCGAGATCGTGATCGTCTGGACGGCCGCCAGGCTCTTCCTGTCGATGCCGGAGATCAGCCACAGCGTGACGGCGGCGGCGGGAATGCTGCCGAGCGCAAGCTTGCCGACGATATGCCAGTTGATCGTCTTGTTGCGGCCATGCACGACCGTGCCGGCCGACTTGGTGATCGCCGCATAGAGAAGGTCCGTGCCGACGGCGGTGACCGGGTGCACGCCGAAGAGCAGCACCAGCAGCGGCGTCATCAGCGAGCCGCCGCCGACGCCCGTCACACCCACCAGAAGACCTACGAAGAAACCGGAAACGGAAAAAAGCGGATCGAGCGAACTCCAGAAATCCAAACTGCCTATCCTTCCGTTTCTGTTCCGGTGGCGGGAACCGCACGCGCCGAGCTTATACTCCACGAGATTGGTCGAGATTAGCATGGGATAATGGGCGCCCCTTTCGGAGTCAAGCGGGCCGGGTTCGGCGCAGGGCGTCGAATGCGCGCGGCAAACTTGCTGTTTCCCTGAGAGACGTCATGCGTTAATAGCTCCGCATACCCACAGAGACAGGCCGACGCCCGCCATGACAGACACGTCCCCCTTCTACATCACGACCGCGATTTCCTATCCGAACGGCAAGCCGCATATCGGCCATGCCTACGAGCTGATCGCCACGGATGCCATGGCGCGCTTCCAGCGCCTCGACGGTCGCGACGTGTTCTTCCTGACGGGGACCGACGAACACGGCCAGAAGATGCAGCAGACGGCGCGCGCCGAAGGCATCACCGCGCAGGAGCTTGCCGACCGCAACTCGGCCGAATTCCGCCAGATGGCGACGCTGCTGAATGCCTCGAACGACGATTTCATCCGCACGACCGAGCCGCGCCATCACGAGGCCTGCAAGGCCATCTGGAACCGGATGGCCGACAATGGCGATATCTACAAGGACCGCTATGCCGGCTGGTATTCGGTGCGCGACGAGGCCTTCTACCAGGAAAACGAGACCGAGCTGCGCGATGACGGCGTGCGCTACGGACCGCAGGGCACGCCCGTCGAATGGGTGCAGGAGGAGAGCTATTTCTTCCGGCTTTCGGCCTATCAGGACAGGCTGCTCAAGCACTACGAGGATAATCCGGATTTCATCGGCCCGGCCGAGCGCCGCAACGAGGTCGTGTCCTTCGTGAAATCCGGCCTCAAGGACCTGTCGATCTCGCGCACCACCTTCGACTGGGGCATCACGGTTCCGAACGATCCGGCCCATGTCATGTATGTCTGGGTGGACGCGCTGACGAACTATATCACCGCGACCGGCTATCTCGAGGACCAGAACGGCCCGCGTGCCAAATACTGGCCGGCGAACATCCACATCATCGGCAAGGACATCATCCGCTTCCATGCGGTCTACTGGCCGGCCTTCCTGATGTCGGCCGGGCTGCCGCTGCCGAAGCGCGTCTATGCCCATGGCTTCCTGCTCAACAAGGGCGAGAAGATGTCGAAATCGGTCGGCAACGTCGTCGATCCGGTCAATCTCGTCGAGCATTTCGGCCTCGATCCGATCCGCTACTTCTTCCTGCGCGAGGTCTCCTTCGGCCAGGACGGGAGCTACAGCGAGGAGGGGATCGCGACGCGCATCAATTCCGACCTCGCCAACGGCATCGGCAATCTGGCGAGCCGGTCGCTGTCGATGATCGTCAAGAACTGCGACGGGCAGATCCCCGTCTGCGGGC
Source organism: uncultured Shinella sp. (assembly GCA_946886325.1). The sequence goes on along the minus strand of CAMPIK010000104.1, from coordinate 4,460 downwards.
CGCTGAGCGAGGCGGACGAGGCGATGCTCGCCTCGGCGGACACAATGCTTGCCGCCTGCCGCGAGGACATGGGGCGCCAGCAGATCCACAAGGCGCTGGCGGCAATCATCGCCGTCGTCTCCGAGGGCGACCGCTATTTCGCCGGCCAGGAACCCTGGGCGCTGAAGAAGACGGATCCCGAGCGCATGGCGACCGTGCTCTACGTGACGGCGGAAGTGGTGCGGCAGATCGCCATCCTGCTGCAGCCCTTCATGCCGGATTCGGCCGGAAAGCTGCTCGATCTCGTCGCAGCCCCCGCCAACAAGCGGAATTTTGCGGCACTCGGCCCGGCCGGCCGTCTCGAAAGCGGAACGCCGCTCGAGGCACCGAAGCCGGTCTTCCCGCGCTACGTCCCGCCGGAGGCCTGAGGGCCGCCGGCGAACGAGGAACTCTCATGCTGATCGATACCCATTGCCATCTCGACTTCCCGGATTTCGAGGCCGAGCGCGACGCGATCGTCGAGCGCGCGCATGCGGCCGGCGTCAAGCAGATGATCACCATCTCGACGCGGGTAAAACGCTTTGCCTCGATCCTCGCGATCGCCGAGACCTATCCGTCCGTCTTCTGCTCGGTCGGGACCCATCCGCACAATGCGGACGAGGAACTGGACGTGACGGTCGATGAACTGGTGGACCTCTCCAGCCATCCGCGCGTCGTCGCGATCGGCGAGGCGGGTCTCGACTATTTCTACGACAATGCGCCGCGCGACGCCCAGGCGATCGGCCTTCGCAACCACATCGCGGCTGCGCGCCGGACCGGCCTGCCGCTCGTCATCCACAGCCGCTCGGCGGACGAAGACATGGCGGCGATCCTGACCGAGGAGACAGGGAAGGGGGCCTTCCCCTTCCTGCTCCATTGCTTTTCGGCCGGTCCTGAGCTCGCAAAGGCCGGCGTCGATCTCGGCGGCTATGTCTCCTTCTCCGGCATCCTGACCTTCCCGAAATCCGAAGACCTGCGGGAGATCGCGAAGACCGTGCCGCGGGACCGGCTGCTGGTGGAGACCGACGCGCCCTACCTGGCGCCGAAACCGTTTCGCGGCAAACGCAACGAGCCGGCCTACGTGGCGCATACGGCTGCCGTGCTCGGCGAGACGCTCGGGATCGACGAAAGCGAGATTGCCCGCATCACGACCGAAAACGCCTTCCGTCTCTTCTCCAAGATGCCGAGGGTCTGACACCTTGGCCGTTCGCCGCCGCTTCACCATTCTCGGCTGCGGCTCGTCGCCCGGCGTTCCGCGCATCACCGGCGACTGGGGCGCCTGCGATCCGTCCAACCCGAAGAACCGGCGCTCGCGCGCGGCCTTTCTCGTCGAGCAGATCGGGCCGAACGGGCGCACGACTGTGGTCATCGACACCGGCCCGGATTTCCGCGAGCAGATGATCGCGGCCCGCGTCGAAAACATCGACGCGGTTCTCTACAGCCATCCGCATGCCGACCATATCCACGGCATCGACGACCTGCGCGGCTTTGTGCTGCACAATCACCGGCAGGTGCCGATCTGGGCCGATCCCTTCACCATGGAGCGCATCCGCGAAGGCTTCGGCTATTGCCTGAAGACGCCGCCCGGCAGCCTCTATCCGCCGATCGTCACCGAAAACCTGATCGAGCCGATCGACGCGCCGGTGGTGATCGAAGGGGCAGGGGGCGCCATAGCGTTCCAGCCCCTCCTCCAGATCCACGGCTCGATCCATTCGCTCGGCTTCCGCATCGGCGACGTCGCCTATTGCAGCGACATCAGCGACTTTCCCGATGAAACGGTCGGCAGGCTTGCCGGTCTCGACGTGCTCGTCATCGACGCGCTGCAGCACAAGTTCCATGCGAGCCACCTGTCGATCGGCCAGGCGCTCGGCTGGATCGAGCGACTGGCGCCGAAGCGGGCGATCCTGACGCATATGCATGTGCCGCTCGACTACGAGACGGTGCTGCGCGAGACGCCTGACCATGTCGAGCCGGCCTATGACCAGATGTGGTTCGAATTCGACATCTCTGACGATGCCGCGACCGCGCGCTGAACTCCTGGCGCGTCGCATTAGGCTGTCGCTTCAATAGACTGAATTCAAACGAAATAAAGCTTCAGGTTCTCGCGGATGCGATCCAGCACGGTCGCGCCCGACAGGTCCGGGACGAAGGACTTTCCGGTGATCGTCTCGAAGGCCTCGATATAGACTTTCGAGGTCTGTTCGACGAGTTCGGCGGGAATGTCCGGCACCGGGTCCTTGTAGGGATCGCATCGCTCGGTCACCCAAGCACGCACGAAATCCTTGTCGAAGCTCTTCGGCCGCTGGCCGGCCTCGAAACTCGCCTGGTAGCTGTCGGCGATCCAGTAACGGCTGGAATCCGGTGTGTGGATCTCGTCGGCGAGAATGATCGTGCCGTCGGCATCCGTGCCGAATTCATATTTGGTATCGACGAGGATCAGGCCATTGGCGGCGGCGCGCGCCTGGCCGCGGGCAAAGAGCGCCAGCGCATAACGCGACACCGTTTCCCACTGGTCGGCCGTCAGCAGGCCCTGGGCGAGAATCTCGTCGCCGGAGAGCGGCTCATCATGACCGCCGTCAAAGGCCTTGCTGGTCGGCGTGATGATCGGCTGCGGCAGGACGGCGTTGTCCCGCAGGCCGTCCGGCAGCGTCATGCCGTACATCTGGCGTTCGCCGTTCCGGTATTTCGTCAGGATCGACGTGCTCGTCGTGCCGGCCAGATAGCCGCGCACGACGATTTCCACCGGCAGGATATCGAGCCGCTTGCCGATCACGACATTCGGGTCCGGATAGCCGATGACATGGTTCGGGCATATGTCGGCGGTTTCCTCGAACCAGTAGCGCGCCGTCTGCGTCAGCACCTGGCCCTTGTAGGGAATGGAGGTCAGGATAATGTCAAAGGCGGAAAGCCGGTCCGTCGCAATGATGATGCGGCTGCCGTCCGGCAGATCGTAGTTCTCGCGGACCTTGCCGTTGTAGCGGTTCGGCAGCTCCGGAATGAAAGCATCGGAAAGGACACGCAATTCGCTCATCGGCATCGGGACTTTCATGGCAGGTTCACTGGCCGGAACGCTAAGCAGCCGGCGAAGGCCCGGTCAAGCATACAAGCGGCGAAATGCCCGCATTTCCAGCGTTTCGGCATCAGTGGTTGTTCCATAATCTATCTTATGCGATCTTTGTGTGTAGCCGGGGTGGGTTCAAGTTTGAAGTGCGACTTGCGAATGATGCCAATGGGTTATCAGTCGCAAGGATACTGCCATGAAACGCACCTACTCCCATATAGACCTGAATGAACGACGCAGGATCGCCCGCTGGCGTCACGCCGGCCTGAGCATTGACATCATCGCTGAGAAGCTCGGGCGCCATCGCTCGACGATTTTCCGCGAGGTCCGTCGCAACGTTTATATCGACAAGGAATGGCCTGAGCTCAGCGGATATCATTGCATGACGGCGCATGACATGGCCTGCGAGCGTCGGACCAAGCTCAGGAAGCTCGCCCGCTTCTCGCATGTCCGCCAGTCCGTCATCGAGCGGATCATGCATGGCTGGTCGCCACAGCAGATCGCGGGCCGGATGCGGCTGGAGCGCCATCCGATCTCCGTCAGCCACGAGACGATCTACAAGTTTGCCTATTCGGCGGACGGGCATGCCATCAAGCTCTGGAAGCACTTGCCAGAACCGCGCGCGAGACGCCGGCCGCGCCATGCCAGACGCCGGCATGGCCAGCGCTTCAGCCCGGACCTCAACATCCTGCGCCGCCCGGATGTGGTCGCCGATCGCAAGCAGTTCGGACATTGGGAATGCGACCTCATCCAGTTCCGCCGGAAGTTCGGCAAGGCGAACGTCACATCGCTGGTAGAGCGCGTCAGCCGCTTCGCCGTTCTCCTGCGCAACAACGACCGCCAGTCACGCCCGATCATGGAGCGGCTTATCGGCGTGCTGCAGGCCCTGCCCCATCGCGCACGCCGCTCGGTCACCTTCGACCGCGGGACGGAGTTCACCGACTGGCCCTACCTCCAGGCTGGCATCGGCGCCGCAACGTGGTTCTGCGATCCGCAGTCACCCTGGCAAAAAGGCACCGTGGAGAACACGAACGGCCGGGCTCGGAAATGGCTTTCACGAGATGTCGATCCGCTCTCCATCACCGACCGAGACCTGAAGGAGATTTGTGACAGGCTGAACTCGACGCCGCGCAAGTGCCTCGGCTACAGAACGCCGGCCGAGGTCTTCCGCCAGAAGCTGCTCGCGCAGATGCGGTCGGGAGGATAAGGTCACCAAGCCCGCAAGTCGCGTCTCGGCTTGAGCTCACAAGACCGTATGTAGGTGCGGACGGTATGCTCGGAAATCGCGAGGATGATGGCGATATCCTTGGCTCCCTTGCCTTGACCGATCCAGTACAGCGTTTCGAGTTCCCGCCGACTGAGATGCGGCGCCGGGTCCTTC
>CAMPIK010000103.1 GCA_946886325.1 uncultured Shinella sp. | reverse complement strand
TCGAAACGCAGCCCATTGCCATCGAAGCCGGCGAAGCGGTGGCGAACGCGAATTTGCACACCCTTTGCCTCCAGCCGCCGCAGCCATGCGCGCAACAGGGGCGAGGCCTTCATTGCCGTTGGGAAGACCCGGCCGGAAGACCCGACGAAGGTCTCGACGCCGAGCCCGTTCGCCCAAGCGACGACATCCTGACCCGGAAAGGCATCGAGTGCGGCTGCGAGCCAAGTCGATGCCGCACCGAACCGCTCGCGCAGATCGGCATGGGGCTCTGAATGGGTGAGGTTCAGCCCGGACTTGCCGGCGAGCAGAAATTTCCGCCCGACCGTCGGCATGGCGTCGTAGACGGTGACCGCATGCCCGCCGTCCGCCAGAACGTCTGCCGCCATCAGCCCGGTGGGACCGCCACCGATCACCGCGACCTGGCTCTGTTGCGCGTCTGCCTGATCTCTGTCCATCGATTGTCCCGGGATATTGTCTGCGCCGCACCGTTTGGAGCGCGCTGGTTTGATCGCCCCGTTATGGGCTTGAGGCGCTTGAAACACCGCATATCCTGCCCGGCACGCTTTGCGAAGACGGTTCGGCCGTGTCGCCGCATAGGGCTTTCAAAAATCGCCAGATGCGTTATGGAGATGCCCGATCAGCGTATCGGTCGAGTTTGACGTTTCGGCCCGCTGCCTGCAAGCAAATCGCGAATGGACGTGCAGAAGATGAAGCGCCTCGGCCTATTCAAGAAAAAAAACAAGAACATTGAGACAGTTAAGGCGATAATCTCTCCCTTCTTCGACAAAAAATACTATCTCGATCTCAACCCCGATGTGGAAGTTGGCGGTGTGGATCCCCTTCAGCACTATGCGCTTCATGGCTGGAAGGAAGGGCGGGACCCGTCGAAAGAGTTTTCGACGTCCTTTTACCTCGAACACAATGCGGATGTCGTCAGTGCGGGCGTCAATCCGCTTTATCACTATGTGACACGCGGACGGCTGGAGGGCAGGGCGCCGGCGCCGGAGGGATTTGCAGGGCGCAACCCGAATGCGGCGGCCCTTCATCCCGATATCCACCGGCTGAAAATCCTGCCGCGCGCGCGCCAGGTGGAGTTGCTCCGTGCCGAAGGCGTGGAGCAGACCTATCGCGACCTGCAGCCGGATATTAACAAGGTCGGCATCGACGCCATCGAGCACTACCTCACCTATGGGTGGCTTGAAGGACGGCGCCCGCTGCGGTGGTTCGACACCAAATATTACCTCGGGCACCATCCGGAACTCGTCGAACACAATATTTGTCCGCTTCTCCACTATCTGCTGGTCGGCAAGGCGAACGGCGAGACGACGTTGAAGCCCAACGCCCCTGCTGTCATGGAGGCGCTCGCCGAGATCGGCATTGCCGATGACACCTGGTGCGAACTCTTTCACGCGCCGGACTATGTCGCGCTGAACGGACTTGAAGACGAAGGGCTCGAGGGCGACGAGGCACTGGTCCACTTCATCCGGAACGGCCTGGAACGTGGCGCCATCTACAATCTCGACCGCACGTTCGATCCCGCTTTCTATCGCGGATTCTATCCGGATCTCGGCTTGGCGGACAACCGCGCCGCGGCCCGCCATTGGTTCAACGGCGGCTATCGGGAAGGTCGGCTGAACGAATCCCGCCTTCTTCTCCGCAGGCACGGGATCCAGGTGCCGGCGCTGCCGGAGGCGTTTCTCGCGGAAGTCTTCGGCCGACCGGCGGCAGGCCAGGTTCAGGATTGGCGTCGTCTCGACGACGTGCTCGGCACCCTGCATTCAGCCAATGCATATCCGTCGCTGTTCAAGCCGGCTTACGAGCCGGCATTGCGCCTGGTCGTGCGGGGACGGCTCTTCCGCGGCGACCACGCCGGCGGGCGGGCAATCTGTGAGCGCATGCTGGCAGCCGGCCTCAATGGCGACGAGACGCGGGAACTCCACGCGACAAGCCTGCAGAATACCGGCGACGTTGCGGGCGCCTCCCGGATATTCTTTGAACTTCGGGAGCGCCTTTCCCACGAGACGCAGGAAGTTTTTCTCAACAATCTCGTGCAGCAGAAGAAATGGAACGACGTTCTGGTGGAGAGCAAGCGCATACTCGCCGCGCTCCCCCACAATGTCGTTGCCAGCGAAGCCCTGCACAAGGCGATCGATCACCTGTTTGCGCAATTGCACGACAGGGGCACGGAGGTCGGCGCTGATGGTGACCGGCAGGCGGCCTTCGAACTGGGAGCGGAAAGCTGCGCACTTGCGGCCGGCCAGTTGGATGCGAACGCGGCCCGTGCCACGCCGCACCGTATTTCCGGCATCCAGAATGTTGCGATCTATACCGATTGCACCCTGCCGCAGTGCCTGTTCTACCGCGTGCATCAAAAAGCCGAGCACCTCGCGGCAGCGGACATCGCATGCTCCGTCTTCATTGGTGACGCCGAGCGGACCGCCCTTTTGCAGGACGTCCGCAAGTATGACGCCGTCATCTTCTATCGGATCGGTGGGTCGCCAAGGAACATCGATCTGATCCGTCAGGTACGCTCCCTCGGCATCGTCACCTTCTACGAGATCGATGACCTCATCTTCGACCACGCGATCTTCCCGGATAGTTTCGAAAGCTATGGCAATCAGATCTCGCGCCGGGTCTATGGCGGCTTGATCGTCGGGACGGCCCATATCCAGGCAGCGATGTCGCTCTGCGATTACGGTCTCGCATCGACGCCGGCCCTCGCCGCCGAAATGCAGCGCTTCATGCCCGACCGGACGGTCTTCGTGCACCGGAACGCCTTTGGAAAGCTCCACGGCGAAATCGCCACGCTCTCCAGCCGCACGACGCCTTTGCGTCCCGTCACGCTGTTCTACGGAACCGGCACCAAGGCGCACAACTCCGATTTCGACGACCTTCTCGCGCCGGCTCTGGCGGAAATCTTCCGGAAGCATGAGCAGTCGGTGAGGCTGGTCATCGTCGGGTACCTCACGCTTCCCGAAGTCCTTGCCCCCTATCGCAACCAGATCGTCATGGTCGAACCGATCTGGGATTATGGGCGCTATTGGCGGTTCCTCGGCGAGGAAGCCGACATCAACCTGTCTGTCCTCGGCGATACGCTGGTCAACGGCTGCAAGAGCGAAATCAAATGGCTCGAAGCGGCGATGTTCGGCATTCCAAGCGTCGTCAGCGCGACGGCAACCTATCGCGATCTGATCGAGCCTGGTGTCGACGGCTTTGTCGCGGCCGAGATGTCGGATTGGCTGTCCGCGCTCGAAAACCTGATTTCAGATCGCGCCTTGCGGCATGCGGTCGGTCGGGCGGCGATGGAAAAGGCAGGGCGCGACTACAACATGCAGGCCATGGCGGCCAATCTGAAGGATATATTCGCCAAGGTCGTGGACGAGGTTGTCCCGACAGAGCGCACCAAGCCCCGGATGCGCGTGGCGGTCGTCAACGTCTTCTACCCGCCCTTCCGGATCGGTGGAGCAACGCGGGTCGTCGAGGACAACGTCCAGGACCTGATGCGGAAGTACGGCGATCACATCGAGATCGAAGTCTTCACCTCCATTTCGATCGATCCCGATTCGCCCAAATCGGATGTCTGGTCTTCCTATTATCTTCTCAATGAGAACGAGAGCCGCAGCTACATTCAGGACGGCATCCCGGTGACCGTCCACGGCGTCATTCTCCACAAGGACGGGGAGATGCGGATCGACAATCCGGGGGCGAAGGCGGGCTTTGCAAAATTCCTCGACCGTTTCGAGCCGCATGTGGTGCATTTCCATTGCATCCAGCGCCTCACGACATCGATCGCGGAAGCTGCCATTGAAGCTGGAATTCCCTACTTCGTCACGCTCCATGACGGCTGGTGGATCTCGCCGAACCAGTTCATCCTCGATCACTACGGTGTCCAGCGCTACTACGCCAACGACAACCCGATCCAGAACTTCATCGACGGACAGTTTGACGCCAGGCCGGGCGTGGCGCTCCATCGCTACGATCGCTCGAGAGCCCTGATGTTCGCATTGCGGCGGGCCGAAAGGGTCTTTGCCGTGTCGGATTCCTTTGCCGAGCTGCATCGGGCGCACGGCATACCGGCAGAAGCTATGCCAAACGGCGTATCGCATTTCGTTCCGCGCGAACGGACGAAAAGCCCCGACGGCAAGGTCCGCATCGGTTTCATCGGCGGAATGGCGCCGCACAAGGGCTACAGCCTCATTCGTGCCGTGCTTCGGACGTCGGAACTGCGAAATATCGAACTGTTCGTCACCGACGATCTGCTTCATCCCGGCACGAGCTACCGCGAGACCTGGGGTGGCACGACGGTCACCTTCATTCCGAAGGTGCCTTCGAGCGAAGTGGCATCACTCTATGCCAGTATCGATGTGCTGCTGGCGCCGTCCATCTGGCCCGAAAGCTTTGGCCTTGTAACGAGAGAGGCGATGGCCTCCGGTGTCTGGGTCATCACATCCGATCGCGGCGCGCTGCATGAAAACGTTGTCGAAGGCGAGAACGGATTTGTCGTCGATGTCTCAAGCATTGCCGGCTTGCGGGATGTGCTGACGGGAATGGATGCCGATCCCGAACGCTTCCTTTCCCCGCCGAAAGTGGCTGCACCCTTGCGCCGCGCGGAAGAGCAGGCCGACGAGTTGGCCCGCATCTATCTGTCTGCCCCTGCCAGGGGACCCTGGGAGCCCAAGGTTCAGTTCCCCGACCGATCGGCCTATCCATGGGCGTTTCGCCGACCGGACCGCAGCGTGTCGACTGAACCGCGCGTCTTGCGCGATGTGCTCCATGCAGTCATCGGCGGGTTCGAGCACAGCGGCACCACGATGGTGTCGGAGATCGTCCGGCAGCATCCCGATCTCGACAGCAGTTTCGAAGGCGGCATGCTGCTGAACGAGACGCCGAGAGCCTTCCCGGAGACGCAGCCCTTCTTCGACAATCTCTGCGACACGTGGAGCCTGTCGGAGGAGAAGGCGCGCGCGGTCATGGACACGGACAGCTTCCTGGAGGCCTTCGTCAGGCTTCGCGAAGCCTCGCCTGTCATCAAGGACAAGACCGTCAAGCTCTTCGACAAGACACCGCGCTACATGGCGCACATGCCGCGTATCCTCGAAATGGTCGATGTGCCGGCGCTGTGCATGGTCCGCGATTTCCGCTCCCTGCTCTGGTCCTCGTTCCGGCGCACGAAAATGACGATGGATGACTGGCTCGAAACGACCTATCCCATCACCATGGCGCACACGAAGCGCTATTGCGTCGGCGCGGCGCGGGCACTGAAGCAGCACGGCGCGCACCGGCTGATGATCGTGCAATATGAGGAACTCTGCCTGAACCAGATGGAGATGTCGAAGAAGATCTGTGAGCATCTCGGCCTGGATTTCGACCAGACGATGCTCAGCTTCGAGAACAAGCGTTTCAACCTGGTGCACGACAATCAGATCGAAACGGCCTATATCCACGAATATCGCGAGACAATGCCGCTGGAGGTCCAGAAGCGCATTCTGGACGATTTCGCGGACTTCGCCGATTGGACCTACAACGGCTAAATCGCCTTGGAACAGACATTCATGCAAGCTCACAACGATTCCGGCCCGCAGTTTCCGCGGCTCTTTCTCTCGATCGGTGCGATGAAGGCGGGCACCACCTGGTTGAGCCAGGTGCTTCGCCGGCATCCCCAGGTCCATGTCTCTCCGGAAAAGGAGATCCATTTCCTCTATCACTGGTACGTGGATCGCAATTTTCTGTCGATGGAGCATCGGCCGATGCGCGCCGCGCAGGTCGAGCGCCGATACCAGAATGCAACCAATCCGAAGGTGAAGGCGACTGTCGAGGAGTGGCTGCAGCGCTATCGGACGGATGAAGATGGATGGGACTGGTATCGCAGCCTGCTGACGGCTCCGCGCCCGAATGCCTATCCGTCGGATTTCAGCAACCTGAGCTGCCACATCTCGGCGGAGGACTGGCAGGATGTCGCGCGTCACGTGGAGGTGCTGAAAGTCCTCTATGTCCTGCGCAATCCCTATGAACGCCTGTGGTCGCATGTGCGTTTCCACCTCGGCCTCGAGGGGCGCACGGACGAGATCGGCACGTGGGACGAGGCGGAGTTCCTGCGGTTCGTGCAGGTCGATCATATCTGGAAGAACAACAACTATGCGGCCAACATTGCCGCACTGGAGACCGGTCTCGGGAAAGACCTTCCGCTGGTCCTCTTCTATGACGATGTCGAGAACGACAAGTACGGGACGCTGGCGCGCATCGCGCACTATCTCGGTATCCGCAATATCTGGACGCCGGGCAGCCTTGAAGCCGTCGTCGAGAAGCGGATCAACGTCTCGCCGGAGGTGAAGCGTCCGCCCTATTTCTACGACGTGCTGCGCCCCTTCGTGACGGAGGAAATAGAGCGGCTGGAGGCCTTGGGGTACACGGTGCCGGACGCCTGGCGCCGATAGACCGCGCCGTCGAGCAGTAGCCGCCCCTGCTCTCGGGGCGGCCAAGCGCTTGTTCGCGGAATTTCCCGGCTCAAGCCGCCTTCTTCGCCTCCGGCGCAAAGCGCCCGTAGAAGGTCTCGCCCTTGGCGGCCATGTCCTTGAGCAGCGCCGTCGGCTGGAAGTGGCTGCCATAGCTTGCGGCTAGCTTCTCGCACAGCGCGACGAAGTTTTTGACCCCCATGCCGTCGATGTAGGAGAGCGTGCCGCCGGTATAGGGCGCGAAGCCGAAGCCGAGGATGGAGCCGACATCGGCCTCGCGCGGATCGGTGACGATGCCCTCTTCCATGGTGCGGGCGGCTTCGAGCGCGATGGTGACGAGCAGGCGATCCTTCAGCACCTGCACGTCCACGTCATCAGGCTTCTGCTGCGGGTAAAGCTCCTTCAGGCCCGGCCAGAGCTTCTTCTTGGCGGGCTTCGGCGGGTAGTCGTAGAAGCCCTTGCCGGCCTTGCGGCCGAGGCGGCCTTCGCCTTCCACCATCTTCGTCACCAGGTCCATATGGCGCGGATCGACCGATTCCGGGCCGAGATCGGCAATAGAGGCCTTGAAGATCTTGTAGGAGAGATCGACGGCGACCTCGTCGTTGAGCGACAGCGGACCGACCGGCATGCCGGCCATCTTGGCGGCGTTCTCGATCATCGCCGGCGGCACGCCTTCGATCAGCATGTCGTAGGCTTCAGCCATGTAGCGGAAGACGCAGCGGTTGACGTAGAAGCCGCGCGTATCGTTGACGACGATCGGCGTCTTCTTGATCGCGGCGACATAGTCGAGTGCGGTGGCAAGCGCCTTGTCGCCCGTCTCCTTGCCGAGGATGACTTCGACCAGCATCATCTTCTCGACCGGCGAGAAGAAGTGGATACCGATGAACTGGCCGGGACGCTTCGAGTTCTTGGCAAGGCCGGTGATCGGCAGCGTCGAGGTATTAGAGGCGAAGATCGCGTCCTCGCGCAGCACGGCCTCGATCTTCTCGGTCACGTCCTTCTTGACGGTGCGGTCCTCGAACACGGCCTCGATGACGAGGTCGGCATCGGCGAGGTTCGCATAGTCGGGCGTCGGCGTGATGAGGGAGAGCAGCTTCTCGCCGTCCTCCTTCGACATGCGGCCCTTGCCGACCGCGCCGGTGACGAGCCCCTGCGAGACGCCCTTGCCCTTGTCCGCGGCCTCCTGGTCGCGGTCGATCAGCACGACCGGAATGCCGGCGGCGGCCGTGACA
>CAMPIK010000102.1 GCA_946886325.1 uncultured Shinella sp. | reverse complement strand
GTCGCTGACGGTGGCGGTCAGCCTCTTCAGGGCGGCAACAATCGTTTCACCGTTCTGGACGATGTCGGCTTCGAGTGACAGCGGCGCTTCCTCGAAAAGCGCCCGCAGCGCGAGACCGGTTGTGTTTCCGGAATGGCTGAAGTCGAGCGCCGGCGTGTCGATCTCGTTTTCGCCGATGCTGATGCGCGCCGCGTTGAACGTGCCTTTTGCGGCAGCCGTCAGCAGGTCCTCGACCGTCAGGTTCAGCCGGGGTGTCGCGACGCCAACGGTGCCGCGCGAAAGGGACGCGCCGTTCGCTTCGAGCGACAGGCTGCCCTTTCCGTCCGTATTGGTGAAGGTGGCGGTGCCGGCGAGATCGCCGGCCGCATTCTGCCCGGCCAGCAGCGCCAGCGTCGAAACATCAGGGAAGGCGAAGCGGATCGTTCCATCCGGCATGAAGTTCTCGCCGAGCGCCAGCGCGCCTTCGAGCGTGTTCTCACCGATCGTCGCCCTGATGTCAGGCAAAGTGATGTTGCCGTTCGCCGACACAAGTCGTGCATCGAGCGCGATGGCCTGGCCGTTCATCGTGGCGTCCACGTCGATTGTGCCGGACGGGCTTTCGCTGCTCGCCACGCCATCGAAGGCGAGGGTTACGCCTTGCAGCGTCCGGCCTGACATCGTCAGCGACGGCGCCGTCACGCGCGCCTTGACGGACAGGCCGTCGACGGGTCCAGTCGCCGTCGCCTCGAAGGTCGCTTCGCCGGCGGCCTGCGGCGCAAGCGCCTCGATTGCAGGCACGCGCCCGCTGAGCGTCGCATCGAGGCTGCCGCCGGAAAGGGACGCAGTGACATCGGCCTCAAGCGGGCCGGACCGAAGCTCCGCGCCGGAAACGCTGATGTCGCCATTTGCATTGGCCGTCGCGCGGCCGCGCAGCGCAATCGTCGTGTCGAATTTGGCAGCAAGATCGTCCGGCAGGACAGACGGAAGGGCAAAGAGCTGGAAGGTCACGTCGGCGAGCTGCGTCTGCAGCCCATAAGAGCCGGCGATCTGGCCGCCGATGCTGGCGCTTTCGATCGTGACGGGCGCGAAGGCGAGGCTGTCCTCCGTCGCCTCCAGTTTGGCCACGACCTTGATCGGACCCTTGAGCAGCCGGTCGAGATTGGCATCGGAAAGCGTCGTCGTTCCCGTTTCGAGCGTCAGGTCGATCTCGCCGCTGCGGCGTGCGAGGTCGAAGGACGGGCTGCTCGCCGTCAGGCGCAGGTTTTCAAGCTGGCCCTGCCGCAAGGTCGCGGATTGGACCGCAACGTTGACGTCGAGCGCCGCGGCGGATGCGGGTCCCTTCAGGGAGAGGACCGCCTGGTCGATCACCACGCGAGTCTCGCCGTCCGCCATCGGCAGCGTCAGGTCGAGTGGGCCGTTTGCGCCTTTGAGTGTTGCCTGCAGGTCGTTCTCGCCGCGCGTCGTCGCCTGTCCGCTGGCGTCGAGGCGGAATGCGCCGGTGGAGATGGCACCGTTTTCGATGCGCAACACGTCGCTTCCGTCGGTCGCGACCGTGAGGTCGATCGCCGTCGTGCCGGCGAAAAGCGGACGGAACTGCGGTGGCAGAAGCGCATCGAAGGTGCCGCCGCCGTTCAATGTGACGGTATGAAGGCCGGCGGTCGACAGGTCGTGGCGGCCGTCGAGTTCCAGCACGGGATTGCCCGCGACGGCAGCCGTGACCTTGCCGTTCCACTGCGACAGCGGGCCATCGCCGGTCAGCCGGATATCGACAGCGGGTTCGCCGGGCAGTCGCAGCAGGCGTGCAAGCATGCCGTTTTCCGGCTCCGAAACGTCGGCCTCCAGCCGCAGGGCGTTGGCATCAGGATCGAACAGGATGTCGGCCGCAAGCCGCGCGTCGGGCCTGTCCCGTTCCACGGCCGCGAGCTTGAGGGCGATGCGCTTCATCGTGGCGCTGCCGCTGCCCGTCAGGGCGAGGTGTTGTTCACGGCCGAGAACCGGTTCGCCAAGCGTGATTTCAGGCAGGTCCAGCGACTGGACGTCGACCTCGACCGGCAGCGAAAACCCGCCCGAAGACTGCTGCGCGCTGTCCTCCGATGCCTTTGGCAGCCGGTCGAGCGCGATCGACGCGACGGCCACCCGTTCCGCATTGAACTCGAAGAACAATAGATCCAGCGGCGACCAGTCGATGGCGACATCCGTCAGTTCCGCATAGCGACCGTCCGTATCGCCGAGAACCACGGATTTCGCACGCAGCCGCCCCGTCAGCAGCCCGGAGGGCTCGCTGATCGAGAAGGATTGCTCCGGCGTCGAGATCATGTCCTCGACGGTGGCTACGGCGAGGCGCGCGCCGGTGTCCGTAAAGCCGACGAAACCGAGGAGCCCGAGCAGCGCCACGATCGCGATCAGCAGGAGGAACAGGGCGTAACGCAGGACGCGGCGAAGGATGGCGAAAGTCTTCATCATGTCTCGTTCATAGCGTGCCGCAACGGCGGAAGGAACCGTCAGGGTAGTCCGGAAATCAGGCGGCAATCAGAAGGCCTGGCCGATGCCCGCATAAATGCCGAAGGAGGTTCCGTCGCGATACTTGTTGAGCGGCACGGCGACGTCGAGCCGGATCGGTCCGAAGGGCGTCAGATAGCGCAGGCCGACGCCCGCGCCGGCACGGATGTCGTCGAAATCCGGGATCTCGTCGCGCGAGACGGTGCCCGCGTCGATGAAGGGCACGATGCCGATCGTCTCGGTGATGCCGACGCGCACCTCGGCAGACGCCGTGACGTAGGATCGGCCGCCAAGCAGTTCGCGATCCTCGTTGCGCGGCGAAATCTCCTGGTAGCCGTAGCCGCGCACCGAACCGCCGCCGCCGAGGAAGAAGCGCCGCGTTGCCGGAATGTCGGCCAGCGTATCGCCGCCGATGATCGAGCCCGCGCCGAGGCGGCCGGCAAGGACCACGCGATCCTCGGCACCAAGGCCCTGATAGGCCGACAGCGAACTCTCGAAACTGGAGAAGAACGTGCTGCCGTAGGTTTCGTAGCTCGGCTTGGCATTGATGAGGGCGCGGTAGCCCTCCGTCGGGTTCAGCTTGTTGTCGCGGGTATCGCGGACATATTCGAACGGCGTGCTGACGGTCAGGTACTTGTTCTTGCCGAAGGCGTCGTCGATGTCGGCCCACATCACCTCGCCGCCGCCCGTCACCGTATCGTAGTCGGAGAGTTCGAAGCTGGCGCTGGCCGCACCGGTCACGGTGATCGCGTCATAGGCATCCGGATCGAGAATGGCGGCCTTGAGGCTTGCATTGAAGGTGGATGCCGGACCGAAGGCGCCCGGCTTGGCAAAGAGGATGCCCGCCGAATAGTCGAGTTCATCAAGCCCGCCGGATTCGCCGATGCGGTTGACGGCACCCTCGACGCGAAGCGACTCGGCTTCGCCGAAGAGATTGCGGTGTCCCCAGTAGCCCTGCAGGCCGAGGCCGTCCGTATTCGAAACCTGTGCCCCGACGCCGAAGTAGCGATGTTTCCCCTCCGACACCTCGATCGTCAGCGGCAGCGAACCATCAGGCGCAAGCGCGTCGGCCTCGCGAATGGTGACGCTGGAGAAGACGCCGAGTTGCCGCAGGCGGTCGGACGCCTTGGTCAGAGCTTCGGGTGAGTAGGGCTGACCGCCGTTCAGCCGCGAATACATCTCCACGAATTCGGGGTTGACCGTCTTTGTGCCTGTCACGCCGACGTCGCCGACGGGCGCCACGGGGCCGCCTTCCGCAGCAATCACCACATCGACCGTATTGGTCTCGTGATCGGCGACGGCATTGCGTTCGGTCAGGCGGGCGAGCGGCCGGCTTTCCGCCTTGAGGTCGGCCACGACCTTCTCGCCGGCCTTGATGATGATGGTCGAATCGGCGCGTTTGCCGGGCACGAGATCGTAGCTGGCCGGATTGCGACCTTCGGCATCGCCGGAAAAGACGATGTCGCCGAAGGTGAAGACAGGGCCGGGTGTCACACGGATTTCGACCGGAACGGGGTCAGTCGACGGGAACTCCGGATCGGGCGGAAGGGAATCCAGATCCTGTCCCGCAACCGTCACCGCAACGACGCCCCCGTAGCGGGCATTCTCGTAGAGTGCCGCCAGAATGCGGTCGCGGTCGTCGCGCGCCTTGATGACAAGGCCGAGGTCGCCCGAAACAGCCTCGCCTTCATCCTGCTTCAGGAGCGCGCTGGTTTCGATGGCTTCGGTGAGGTCATCGTCTTCCGTTCCGGTATCGAGCGTCAGCGTGTATTTCACCGGATCGATGACTTCGGTGCCTTCCTCGTCCTCGAAGAACTTCATGCCGAAGATTTCGAAGGCGCGCGCGTCGGTGACGGGAATGGGGGCGACGACAAGCAGCGCCGCGACCGCGAGTGCGGTGCCAGCTCTCAGATACGCAATACTCTTTCCCGGCCGGTTCACGTCTTCCCGCATCCGCTGCTTTGGCCGCCTTTCAAATCCGGTGGATGGACGCGGGAGAATCCCGCCAACAGCGCCACGCAGTCTTCGTCCGGACCGTTCCTCATGAACGGTCATTGCAGGCCGGAGCCACCCTGTCACAGAGGGTTTTCCGTATGTTTAACGGCGTTTTACACGCTAAGTGTCCGGTTATGAAGCGTGTCTTGCAATTTTATCGAATCTGCCCGGCAAAGGGGCGAAAAAGAAAAGCCCTGGAGGTCGTCCAGGGCTTCCGCTTGCTCGATTGAAGGCTTGATCAGCAATCCGAGATGTAGCGGCGGCCGTAGCGGTCGCGATAGTAGCACTGGCCCGGCTGGTCTGCGACGCTGCCGATGAGCGCTCCGCCGATGCCGCCGGCTGCCGCACCGATCGCCGCGCCGCGAACGTCGCCGCTGATCGCTCCGCCGATGATGGCGCCGGATGCCGCGCCGATGGCAGCGCCCTTTTCGGTCTGCGTGCAGCTTGCGATCGAAAGGCCGACCAGAACAAGCACGATAGCTTTCTTCATGAAACTCTCCAAAGTTGAGCGGCCCGCGTGCAATCGGGTGGCCGCAATCTCCCCACGTCGGCAGCCGGGCAGCGGAGCCCTCCACCTCTTTCACACCTTGCGGCTATGGCAGAAAAAAGTTGAAAATGTGGAAGTGTATGGCGCGTCAATGCTTTTTATGATGCAGGTCAGAATTATCCTTTCGCAAATCTTGCTGCAGGCGCTTCATCACAATTTCGGTGGAGCCCAAAGAAGCAGTTGATCGCCGGTTGAAAAAGTCAAATGATGGCGCATCTTCCTGTCGGTCACAGGATCGCAAAAGCGGCCAAGGGCGCCGCGGCGAACCGTTACCGGCATGACGGCAACGAGACAAAGGACTTCCGGACTTTCGATTGCGACGACCGCAGCGCGGGATAGTTAAGAGACCGACTTCGGATCGATTGCTCCGGTATGATGGGGAGGCCCACTGGGAGGAACGAATGACGAAAGTTGTAATGACGGTCAACGGCCGGCAGGTGAGCGGCGAGTGCGAGGATCGGACGCTTCTTGTCCATTTCCTGCGCGAAAAGCTCGGTCTGACGGGAACACATGTCGGCTGCGACACGTCGCAATGCGGCGCCTGCGTCGTCCATATGGACGGAAAATCCATCAAGAGCTGTTCCACCTTGGCGGTCCAGGCCGCCGGCTCCACCATCATGACGATCGAGGGCCTCGCCCAGGGGGGCGAGTTGCATCCCGTCCAGGCTGCCTTCAAGGCGCATCACGGACTGCAATGCGGCTTCTGCACGCCGGGCATGGTGATGACGGCGGTCGACATGATCAACC
This sequence comes from uncultured Shinella sp., assembly GCA_946886325.1. Next base: position 1,918 of record CAMPIK010000102.1, on the reverse strand, counting down.
GCCATGGCGCCGACCTCGACGAGAAGACCGTGCGCGAGAATCTCGACGGCAATATCTGTCGCTGCACCGGCTATCACAACATCGTCAAGGCCATCCTGGCCGCCGCCGAGGAGATGGGCGGCGTACGGCAGGCTGCGGAATAACGGGACGTGCGAACGGGGAATGACGAGTAGCAGATAGGGCGCGACGCCGCCTTTCAGCCGCTCCCCTCCGTTCGCTGCTTCATGGTCGCTATTCGCTTATTCTCGGGAGGAGATGGCAATGGGTGTCGAAGGTATTGGCGCGAGGGTCGCGCGCAAGGAAGACAAGCGGTTCCTGACAGGCAAGGGCCGCTACACGGACGACATGGTCGTGCCGGGCATGAAATACGCGGCTTTCGTCCGCTCGCCGCATGCGCATGCGAAGGTGAAGAGCGTCGATGCATCGGCTGCGGAAGCCATGCCTGGCGTCATCGCGGTGCTTAACGGCCGGCAGATGCAGGATGACGGCATCGGCAACCTCATCTGCGGCTGGATGATCCACTCCAAGGACGGCTCGCCGATGAAGATGGGCGCCTGGCGGCCGCTCGCCGTTGATACGGTTCGTTATGTCGGTGACGCGGTGGCGGTTGTCGTCGCGGACAGCGTGGGAGAAGCGCGCGACGCCGCAGAAGCGGTCGTCGTCGACTATGCGGAACTGCCTGTCGTTACGGACGCCGTGAAGGCGCTGGAGAACGGCCAGCCGCAGATACACCCGGAAGCGGCGAACAATCTTATCTTCGACTGGGCGATCGGGGACGAAAGCGCCACCGATGCCGCGATCGCCGCGGCCGCCCATGTGACCGAGATAAAGATCCTCAACAACCGCCTGTCGCCGAACGCGATGGAGCCGCGCGCGGCACTCGGCATCTACGACAGCGCCGAGGATCATTACACCTGCTACACGACGAGCCAGAACCCGCATGTGGCCCGCCTCGTCATGAGCGCCTTCTACAATGTGGCGCCGGAAAACAAGCTGCGCGTGATCGCGCCGGATGTCGGCGGCGGCTTCGGCTCGAAAATCTTCATCTATCCGGAAGAAATCGTCTGTCTCTGGGCGTCGAAACGATCCGGCGTTCCGGTGAAATGGACGTCCGATCGTACCGAGGCCTTCCTGACGGATGCCCATGGCCGGGACCATTTCTCGACGGTGAAGATGGCATTTGACGCCAACAACCGCATCACGGGCCTGAAGGTCGATACGATCGCCAATCTGGGCGCCTACATGTCGCTCTTCTCTTCGTCCGTGCCGACCTATCTCTACGCCACGCTGCTTTCCGGTCAGTATGACATCCCGGCGATCCACGCCAATGTTCGGGCCGTCTATACGAACACCGCGCCGGTCGACGCCTATCGCGGCGCCGGGCGGCCGGAGGCGACCTATCTGGTCGAGCGTACCGTCGAGACGGCGGCGCGTGAACTGGGGGTCTCGCCGGCGGAACTCCGGCGGAAGAATTTCATCCGCACCTTCCCGCACCAGACGCCTGTCATCATGAACTACGACGCCGGCGACTACGAGGCTTCCCTTGAAGCCGCGATGTCGGCGGCGGACTGGAACGGTTTCCCGGCCCGAAAGGCGGAGGCTGCGGGACGCGGAAAGAAGCGTGGCATCGGCATGAGCTGCTACATCGAGGCCTGCGGCATCGCGCCGTCGGCGGCGGTCGGCTCGCTCGGCGCCGGTGTCGGCCTCTGGGAATCGGCCGAGGTACGCGTCAATGCCGTCGGCACGATCGAGGTGCTGACGGGCTCGCACAGCCATGGCCAGGGTCACGAAACGACCTTCGCGCAGCTTGTCTCCGAACGTTTCGGCGTGCCGATCGACAATGTCTCCATCGTGCATGGTGATACCGACAAGGTGCAGATGGGCATGGGCACATACGGCTCGCGCTCCGGCGCGGTCG
>CAMPIK010000101.1 GCA_946886325.1 uncultured Shinella sp. | reverse complement strand
TCGGCGTCATCACCGACGTCGCGCTCGACCCCTTCACCAGCCACGGCCATGACGGAATCTTGCGGGACGGCGTCATCGTCAATGACGAGACGGTCGACGCCATTTCGCGCGCAGCCGTCATCCAGGCGGATGCCGGCGCCGACATCATTGCGCCCTCCGACATGATGGACGGGCGCATCGGCGCGATCCGCCGCGCGCTCGACGAAGCCGGCCACCAGGACGTCGGCATCATGTCCTATGCGACGAAATTCGCCTCCGCCTTCTACGGTCCCTATCGCGAGGCGATCGGCACCGGCGGCCTGCTGAAGGGCGACAAGAAGACCTATTACATCGACCCGGCCAACGGCACCGAGGCGATCCGCGATGCAGCACTCGACGTCGAGGAAGGCGCCGACATGCTGATGGTGAAGCCGGGCCTGCCCTATCTCGACATCTGCTGGCGGATGAAGGAAGCCTTCGGCCTGCCGGTCTTCGCCTATCAGGTGTCCGGCGAATATGCGCAGATCAAGGCCGCGGCCGCCAATGGCTGGATCGACGGCGACCGCGTCATGATGGAGACGCTGCTCGCCTTCAAGCGCGCCGGCTGCGACGGCATCCTCACCTATTTCGCCGTCGAGGCCGCCCGCGCGCTCGCCCGCAAATAAGGCGCGATCGTCGCCGCATGACGATATAGGCGACCGGCCGCGGCCCGGCGCTTCATTGTATTTGCGTCTGACGACACCATATCTGAGGTGTCCAAACGACCATGGAGACCCGCCGATGAATGCCGATACCGACCAAGCCCGCATGCCGAGTGCCGACTGGCAGGCCTATCGCGGCGTGCTGAGCCGGCGCATCTTCGCCTTTCTCATCGACTACGCGATCGTCGCGCTGCTGTGGATTCCGGCGGCCGTGGCCGTCTTCTACCTGGGTATAATCACGCTCGGCCTCGGCTTCATGCTCTACCCCGTGCTCTTCGCCGTCGTCGCCATGGCCTATTTCGGCCTGACGATGGGCGGTCCGAACCAGGCAAGCGTCGGCATGGGCGTCATGGGCATCGCGATCGCCCGCACCGACGGACGGCCGATGGATTTTCTGACGGCTATCGTGCATCTCGTGCTGTTCTGGATCGGCAATGCCATCCTCACCCCCTTCGTGCTGCTCGTCGGCCTCTTCACCGACCGCGGCAGATTGCTGCATGACCTGCTGCTCGGCACCGTGATCGTGCGCCGCTTCGGCCTTTGATCTCCCGCATTGCCAGCAAGACGCCGCCGCATCGCCGGCGGCGTTTTTGATTTAGGCTTTCCTGTTGGCATCAACCGCAGGCGTCTGTTCAGGCCGGGTCGAACCCGCTAGAACCGTGCCGGGGACAATGTCGACGCGGCCTGCCGCATCGACCGTTCCCGTACGATTGGGTCGACGGGAAGGTTGAATGTCCGAATTTCACTTGATCGCCACCTTTGCCATCATCCTCCTGACGATGGTGGCATTCGCCTCCGACAAATATTCGATCGAAGCCGTCTCCATCGGCTCTCTCTGCGCCTTTCTCGTCATCTTCGGCATGTTTCCGCTGCTTTTGCCGAACGGCCGGCTTCTGAGCGCCGACGCGCTGCTTTCCGGCTTCGGCAACCCCGCGCTTGCCACCGTCATCGCCCTTCTGATCGTCGGCCAGGGGCTTTTCGCCACGGATGCGCTCGAAGCGCCGGCGCGTTATCTCGGCCGCTTCGGCGGCAACAATCCGCGTCTGACCATCGCGATCATCCTGCTGATTACCGGCGCGACCAGCGCCTTTCTCAACAACACGCCTGTTGTCGTCATCTTCATCCCGATCCTCGCCCTGATCGCGACCCAGCAGAATGTGGCGGCCTACCGAATCTTCATGCCGCTCTCCTTCATCACCATTCTCGGCGGCATGACGACGCTGATGGGCTCCTCGACCAATATGATCGCGGCCGGGATCGCGGCCAACAACGGCATTCCGATCAATTTCTTCGACATCACCGGCATGGGCGCGATGCTCGCGGTCGTCGGCGCCTTCTACGTTCTCTTCGCGCTGCCGCGCATGCTGAAGGAACGCATCTCGCCGAGCTCGCACGAGACGCAGCCCGTCGGCGGAACGCAGTTCGTCGGCGAAATCTTCCTGACAGCAGGACATCCCTTCGTCGGCATGCAGGCGAAGGCCGGCTTCTTTCCGGGTATCAAGGACCTGACGCCGCGGCTTTTGCTGCGCCGCGACGTGCCGATCCTGCCGCCTTTCGACGACGCGACGCTGCAGGTCGGTGACCAGCTGATCGTCACCGGCACGCGAAAGGCCTTCATGGCGGCAATCGCCAAGGGCGAAAAGCCGACGGACCGCGAGGGACTGGTTTCGACATCCGAGGGAGCCGGCGAGACCGTCGAGGCGACGCCCGGCGCGCATTATCACCTCGTCGAGGCTGTCATCGCGCCTGGCTCACGCTTCGAGGGCCGGACGATCCAGTTGTCCGGCCTCCAGCCGCAGTTCGGCGTCGCCGTCTTCGGCGTGCAGCGCAAGAGCCGCATGGCGCGCACGGCGCTTTCCGAGATCCGGCTCGAAGCCGGCGACACGCTGCTGATCGGCGGCACGCTCGACGCGATCCACGGCATGCGCGGCAGCCACGACATCCTGCTGCTCGAACATTCGGCCGAAGCCGTTCCGCAACGGCGCAAGGCCAATATCGCCGCCGCCATCTTCGTCTTCATCGTCGCGCTTTCGGCCTTCGACGTCACGCCGATCGTCGTCAATGCCATCGTCGGCGCCGGCCTGATGATCGCGACCGGCTGCCTGACCCTGCCGCAGGCCGTTCGCGCCTTCGACAAGCAGATCTTCCTGCTGATCGGATCGTCGATCGCGATGGCCACCGCACTCGAGGCAACGGGAGGCGCAGACCTTATCGCCGGCTCAACGGTCAACCTCTTCCAGGGCGCGCCGCCGGCGGTCGTGCTGTCCGCCCTCTTCCTCGTCATGGCGATCATGACCAATGTCCTGTCGAACAATGCGGTCGCGGCGCTCTTCATCCCCATTGCGCTCGATGTCGCCCGCCGGCTCGGCGCGCCGCCCGAAGCCTTCATCGGCGCCGTGATCTATGCGGCCAATTGCTCCTTCGCCACGCCCATCGCCTACCAGACGAACCTGCTCGTCATGGGGCCGGGTCACTACCGTTTTTCGGACTTCATCCGCGCCGGAACGCCGCTGGTCCTGATCATATGGTTGACCTTTTCCTTACTTGCGCCATGGTATTACGGATTGTGAGCCCTTGACGGAGTCGCTTCGCGGCCGATGAATACGCAGACAACGCCTTCCCCGCAGTTCTATCTGACCGCGCCGGCGGCCTGCCCCTATCTGCCGCAGGAGATGGAACGGAAGGTCTTCACGCATCTGGTCGGCGACCGTGCGCCGGAACTCAACGACCTCCTGACCCAGGGCGGCTTCCGCCGCTCGCAGAACATCGCCTATCGCCCGGCCTGCGAGACCTGCCGCGCCTGCATCTCGGTTCGCATCCTCGTCAACGAGTTCAAGCCGACGCGCTCGATGCGCCGGGTCATGGCGACGAATGCCGATCTCATCGCCTATGAATATCCGGCCGAGCCGTCGAGCGAACAATATTCGCTGTTCCGCCACTATCTCGACAGCCGCCACCAGAAGGGCGGCATGTCCGACATGTCCGTGCTCGACTACGCGATGATGGTCGAGGACACGCATGTCCACACGAAGATCATCGAATACCGGCTGCGGGAGGAAGGCGCCGGCATCGACACCCGGCCGCGCGGCGAACTCGTCGCCGTCGCCTTGACCGACCGGATGGGCGATGGCCTGTCGATGGTCTATTCCTTCTACGAGCCCGAGCGCGGCGAGCGCTCGCTCGGCACCTTCATGATCCTCGACCATATCCGCCGCGCCCAGGCGCTCGGCCTGCCGCATGTCTATCTCGGCTACTGGGTCAAGGGATCGCGCAAGATGGACTATAAGACAAAGTTTTTGCCGCAGGAGCACCTTATGGCGCGCGGCTGGGAACGCTATACCGGCGAGACCACGCCAGCTTCTCCCTGAGATCGGAATTTCCTTGTCCCTCCCCCATGATCCGGCCCTGCACCGCAAGGGCCTTCTCATCACCGCGATCGGCGGCCTGACCCTTTCCTTCGACATCCCGCTCATCCGCTCGTCCGAAGGCGAGGTCTGGTCGGTGCTTGCGGTGCGCAGCTTCGCGACATTCCTGATCGCGCTTGCCGCCTGGTCCTTCCTGCGCTTCGCGCTCGGCAAGCGCATTCCACTGGTTCCCGGTGCGCCGGGTCTGCTGGCGGGCGTTCTCTACGGCATCAATTCGCTGACCTTCATGCTCGCCGTCTTCAACACGACGACGGCGAATGTGGTGTTCATCCTGGCCTTCACCTCGATGTTCGCGGCGCTGCTCTCCTGGGTCTTCCTGAAGGAGCGCCCCTCGAACGCCACGCTTCTCACCATGGCGGCGATGGTCGCCGGCGTGCTGATCATCGTCCAGGACGGGCTTTCGAGCGGCAATTTCTTCGGCGACGCCATGGCCGCCTGTTCCGCCTTCCTGCTCGCCTCCGCCATCACCGTCAGCCGCAAGAGCGGCGCCGACATGGGCTTCGTGCCGCTCATCACCGCCTTCATTCCCGGCACCGCCGCACTCTTCATGCTGCCGGCAGGCGGCCTCTCGATCGCGGAACCGCAGTTCATCCTGTTCAACGGGCTCATCATGATCCCGCTCGCCTTCTGGTGTCTTGCGACCGGCCCGCGCTACCTCTCGGCGCCGGAAGTCGGCATGTTCTACCTGCTTGAAACGGTGCTTGCGCCGATCTGGGTCTGGATCGTCTTTGCCGAGAAGCCGAGCATCCAGACGGTCATCGGCGGCACGATCCTGATCGTGGCGCTCCTGCTGCATTCGCTGTGGCAGCTGCGGACCAAGGCAAAGGCCGCGCGTCAGGCAGCGGCCGCGGCGGAGTTTCCCTTCACCGGATAGGCGTTGAATTTCCGGCTGATGATGTTATAATCACGTTATAACAAAGGAGCCCGACCGTGAACGTAACCCTGCGCAAGATCGGAAATTCCGAAGGCATCATCATTCCGAAGGAAGTGCTGGACCGCCTCGGGTTGAAAGCGGGCGACCAGTTTACCCTGAACGAGAAAGACGGGCAGATCGAACTCGTGCCCGAGCAGGCGGAGCTTGCCGAACAGATGAAAGCCGCCCGGATCGCGATGGAGAAATACAAGGTCGCGTTGCGCGAGCTTGCCAAATGAACGAGCTCAAATGGCTCAGCCGTGAAGCCGTCGATGCGATGCATCACGAGCAGCTTGAGGAACACGGCGGCCTTGCCGGCATCAAGGACGAGAACGCGCTCGAAGCCGCCCTCGCCCGGCCGCTCAACAAGGCGGCATATGGCGAGAACGACCTTTTCGCGCTGACAGCTGCCTATCTCTACGGCATCGTGCGCAACCATCCTTACTCGGATGGCAACAAGCGTACCGGGTTCCTGGCTGCCTTCACCTTCCTGATGATCAACGGCTATATCATCGAGGCGGGTCAGGCGGATGTCGTCGAGTTCGTCCTCGGCGTCGCCGCCGGCGAGATCGACGAGGAAGGCGCGACGCGCTTCCTGCGCGACGTCAGCGTGCCGCTCTCCGCCTGACTATACCGCCCGTCAGCCGCTGAACTTGCCGCTGCGCGGGAAACCCTTCGGCACGGTGCGGCCGGCGCCGGCGCGATCGGCGATCCATTCCGCAAGCTCGTCCTTGCTGCGCAGGAAATTGCGGCCGGCGCTGTCGTCCCAGGACAGGCCGTCGGCGATGGCAAAGCAGCGGAGGTCAGACACGCCGCCGTCCTTGTAGCGTTGCAGGCGCACGCCCTTGCCGCGCGTCATCTCGGGAAGCTGCGAGAGCGGGAAGATCAGCATCTTGCGGTTCTCGCCGACGACAGCGACGTGATCGCCCCTGACCGGCACGACGAGCTTCGCCTCATCGGGCATCGAGACGTTCATCACCTGCTTGCCCTTGCGGGTGTTCGCCACCATCTCGCTTTCGGCGATGACGAAGCCGTTGCCGGCCTGCGAGGCGACGATCATCCGGCGCTGCGGATCGTGCACGAAGGCGGTCAGCACGTCCTGGTCGTTCTCCATGTCGACCATCAGGCGCAGCGGCTCGCCATGGCCGCGCCCACCCGGAAGCTTGTCCGCGCCGAGAGTATAGACCTTGCCGCCGGTGGTTACGATCAGGATCTTGTCCGTCGTCTGCGCCGGGAAGGCCACCTTCAGCGCATCCCCTTCCTTGAACTGGAGCGACGACGTGTCGGCGATGTGGCCCCTCAACGCGCGGATCCAGCCCTTTTCCGAGACGACGACCGTCACCGGCTCCTTCTCGATCATCGCATGCTGAATCGCCTCGATATCGGCCTCCGGCGCGTCGGAGAACTGCGAGCGGCGGCGGCCGATCTCGGTCGCCATGGCGAATTTCTTCTTCACCTCGCCGATTTCCCAGGCGATCGTCTGCCACTGCTTGGCATCCGAGGCGAGCAGTGCCTCGATCTCGGCCTTCTCCTTGGTCAGCCCGTCGAATTCCGTGCGGATCTCGAATTCCTCGAGCTTGCGCAGCGAGCGCAGCCGCATGTTGAGGATCGACTCGGCCTGGAGGTCCGTCAGCGTGAAGCGCTGCATCAGGGACTGCTTCGGCTCGTCCTCCTCGCGGATGATGCGGATCACCTCGTCGATGTTGAGATAGGCGACGAGATAGCCGCCGAGGATTTCCAGCCGCCGGTCGATCGCGGCAAGGCGATGACGGGAGCGGCGCTGCAGCACCTCGCGGCGATGCGCCAGCCATTCCGACAGCACCTCGTTCAGCGCCATGACGCGCGGCACGCGGCCCATCGACAGCACGTTCATGTTGAGCGAGATGCGCGATTCGAGTTCGGTCAGCTTGAAGAGCGATTCCATCAGGATCGTCGCATCGACCGACCGGCTCTTCGGCACGAGCACGACGCGGATGTCCTCGGCCGATTCGTCGCGAATATCCTCCAGCAGCGGCAGCTTGCGGGCGAGCAGCAGTTCCGCGATCTTCTCGATCAGGCGGGACTTCTGGACCTGGTAGGGAATTTCCGTGATGACGATCTGGTAGCCGCCGCGCCCGAGATCCTCGGTCTGCCACTTCGCCCGCACGCGAAAACCGCCGCGGCCGGTGCGGTAGGATTCGAGCATGCTGGCGCGGCTTTCGACGATGACGCCGCCGGTCGGGAAATCGGGACCCTCGATGCCGCCCTTCTGCGGGTTCGCCGGATCGTAGAGCAGGTCCTCGACGCTCGCCTCCGGATTCTTGATCAGATGCAGCGCCGCGTCGCAGAGTTCGTGCGCATTGTGCGGCGGGATCGATGTCGCCATGCCGACGGCGATGCCGGACGCACCGTTCGCCAGAAGGTTCGGGAAGGCGCCGGGAAGCACGACCGGCTCCTCGTCCTCCTCGTTGTAGGTGGCGCGGAAATCGACCGCATCCTGCTCGATGCCTTCGAGCAGCAGCGAGGCGACGTCGGTCATGCGCGCCTCGGTGTAACGCATGGCGGCCGCGTTATCGCCGTCGACATTGCCGAAATTGCCCTGCCCGTCGACGAGCGGATAGCGGATCGCGAAATCCTGGCTGAGGCGCACCAGCGCGTCATAGATCGAGGCGTCGCCGTGCGGGTGGAACTTGCCCATCACGTCGCCGACGATGCGGGCGCATTTC
>CAMPIK010000100.1 GCA_946886325.1 uncultured Shinella sp. | reverse complement strand
TTCTTCTTGATCTTGACGCCGCGGAAGGAAATCTTGCAGCCGCCGCGCATGGCGAGCTGCACCGGCGCGGGTGCAGCAAGGCGCATCTCGTTGGCCAGCCGGTCGAGCCGGCGGATATACTCCTCGTCCGGCGCCATCCATTGCGGCGTCAGCGTCTCGTTGGAACTGTCCTCCAGGGCGAGCTGATAGAAGCGCGCGGCGGAATCGAAGTCCCGCCGTTCCTTGGCGAGGTCGCCGAGCGCATCGAACACCTGCCACGGCCCGCCGAACTCCTTCTGAAGCTCGTCCAGTTGCGGCTGGAAGGATTCGAGGCTGGCGCCTGCCGCAACCTCCGTGGTGATGCGGTTGAAGCTGGTGAGGGCCGCGATGCGCCCGACCAGCGTCTTTTCGTCGGGCGTGCAGGTTTCGCGGTCGGGGCTCGCGGCGATCTGGCGGGCTTTCGCCTCGTCCGATGCGTTGAAGGCCTCGATGATGCCCGTGACGGCCTGGCAGGCCGCCGCGGACGGCAGCGGCGCGCACAGAAGAAGAAGCGTGGCGATTGCGAGACTTTTCTGCATCCTGTCCATCTCTGTTCTACCGTCGGGGGCGTCGAAGGCAGGCGGCTCGTGCCGCCTGCCTTCCATTCCTATTCAGCCTTGATCTCGAAGGTCACCATCTGGACACCGCTGATGCCCTTGTTCTCCTCCGCCTTCTTGGCAAGGTTGATGGCAAGGCCGCGCGTCGCGGGCTGCTTGGACTTCGCCACCAGTTCCTGCGCCTTTTCGGCCGTCAGCTTGTCCTCGCCGAGCCCGCCGGCGCGGCAGAAGGCGATCATGGTTTCGGCCGGCGACGGCGTGTCGAAGGTCAGGTTTCCGGTCTCGGGCTGCGGGATCTGGCGTTTTTCGCCAGCCTTCAGCGTCGTGTCGCCGATCATCACATCAGGGATGATCTCGACATTGCCGGTATCCTCGACATACATGACCTGCAACTCGCAGGCGACGTTGGTGCTGAGTTCGAAGGTGAGCTGGTCGCCAACCTTCGCCGTGGTCGAGGCGACATTGAGCGCGAGCTTCAGCTTCTCCTCGTTCGCCTTGTCCTCCTGACGGTAGACCGGTGTTTCGGCAACGGTGGCGGTCTCCGTCGTCGAGATCGCGGCCGTTCCCTTCAGCGGCTTGAGGTTCAGCAGCGGCTCGAGCAGGAAGGCGAACTGCTGCTCGACCTCGACGCGCGGGATCGTCGCGCCGGATTCGAGCGTCGCCACCCAGTCGACGCCAAGCCGGAAGACCTTGTCGTCGGTGACCCGCTTGATCGCGGCGGAGAACTCGTCCGGCGACATGTCGAACTCGGCGGCCACGCTCTCGAAATTGAGCTCCTCCTCGTACTTGTCGGCGAAGTAGGTCACCAGTTCCGCATTGGCGGGCGCCTGCATGCTCTGCGCCCCGCCATCCGGCGTCGGCTCGGTCACGCCGATCTTCTTGAGCGCATCGACGAAGCGGTTGCGGTCCTTGTTGTAAGCCTCGTCAAGCTTGTCCTGCGTCACATATGTAGCAAGCAGCACGTCCTGCTGTGCCCGGCTGAAGAGCGTCGAGGTCTCGATATGCTCGCGCAACTGGTCGCGCTTCGACAGGATGCCGTTGGCGTGGCAATCGAAGCAGGAGCGCGCATTGGTGATCTCGATGCCCTTGCCGACCGGTCGGTCGCGGAAGGAGACGATCGAGGTCGGGCCGACGTCGATCTGCTTGCCGTCGGCGGTCGACAGGTAGTAGCCCTGCAGGCCGTTCGGGAGCGAGAAGATCATCTCGCCGCCGTCATGCTCGAAGGATTCGAGGCCCGCCTCGAGCGGCTCCAATTCCTTCGGCCCATGCGGGAAGCGCTTCAGCACCTGTTTGCCGATATCGCCGCCGAAGTCGTAGGACTTCCAGTAGTAGCCGCCGAAGGGCATGTCGTGCCGTTCCAGCATGCGGTTGTGATCCGAGACGCCGGAGGAACCGTCGGCGAAGCCGGCGCGGATGACCTTGCGGTTGCGGATATTCGCGTCGACGTCGATGTTGAAGCGCTTCTCCAGTTCGCGGATATCGGTCGGCAGCTTCATCAGCTGGTTATAGACCTTCGGCCGGGCGCCGTTCGACATGAACCAGTCGATGCGCATGATCGGCAGCGTCGTCGCTGTCGCCTTTGACAGCGCGGAGAGCGACGCGTCGCTTTCCGGATCGACACCGTAGAAATATTCCTTGATCAGAAACTCGTAGTCTTCCTTGGTCCAGGCGAGATCGCGCATGTCGACCCTGACCAGCAGCCCGTCGGAGCCGTCCACTTCCTTCGGCAGAACGACTTGCGGGCCGTAAGAGAGTGAGTTCAGCAGCTTCTTGAAGCCGCCGGCCAGAACGACCATGCGCTTCATGAAGGTCTCGTGCTCCTCGCAGCCCATCATGCCGTTGTACTGGTTGCGATAGGTGAAGTAGCGCATGAAGGGCCGGTCGAATTCGTCAACGGCCGAGATGTCCCTCAGCGCAAGCTCGACGAACTCCTTGTAGTTCCGGATCGGACGGGTGCGCGTTGCCTTGGCGGCGCTCGCCTGCGGCACGTCCTGCTCGTTGAGCGAGTTGATCCAGTCGCCGAGCGCCTGCACCTCTGCCGCGTCGGGACGCTTGCCGAGCGGCATGCGGCCGCTGGTGACGCTCGTATAGAGCAGCGACTTGCCGGCATCGCCGGGTGTCACGAAGGCAGCGTTGGCGGCAATCGTCGCGAGATCGCCGGCCGGATAGGAGCCTTGCGCGCTTTCGCCCGGACCATGGCAGTTGCGGCAATATTTGCCGATGAAGGCATCGGCGGCACTGGCAAGCGCGGCATTGTCGCCCGACAGCGCGGCACCCGCCGTCTTTTCGCGGCAGACCGGCTCGGAGGACGTGGCAACAGGCGTTTCCTTGACCTCGCGATCCGCAAGGAAGGCATACATGGCAAGCCGGTCTGCGTCGGTCAGCGCCGACAGGCCTTTGGCGATCCGGCGCATGACCGGATCGGCGATCGGCTGGCCCGAAAGCTTCTTGCCGTCATCGATGAGATCGCGTGTGAAAACCTCGTGCGAGGCGATCGAGGCCATGCGCGTCTTGGTGATATCCGGCGCCACGGCACCCGTCAGGCCCTTTTCGCCTTCATAGGCGCGGGCGAGATCGAGGCCGTAGGTGGTGGTGCGCGGCGTATGGCAATCGCCGCAGCCGCCGACGTTCTCGACGAGATAGCGTCCGCGCTCCTGCTGCGTTTCCTCGCGCTGCTGGTAGGCCGGCACGACGAAATGGCTGCGCTTCCAGAGCGTGATCGTCGTCTGGCGGCTGAAGGGGAACGCGATTTCGTGTTCCTGCGATGCCGCATCCGACTGCGGCAGGGTCTCGATATAGGCCTTGATGTCGAGCACATCCTCCGGCTTCATGCCGCCATAGGACGTATAGGGCATGACCGGATAGAGGTGGTTGCCCTCGCGGTCGATGCCGTTCATCACGGCGTTGAGGAAGGCTGCGTTCGACATGCCGCCGATGCCGTTCGGATGGGCGGAGATGTTCGGCGCGAAGAACTTGCCGATCGCCGTTTCCATCTGCATGCCGCCGGACAGAAGCTCCAGGTTGTCGCCGGAACCGTGGCAGGAACCGCAGCCGGCGGCGTTGAACATGTATTTGCCGTTGTCGAGGTTCGCCTTGTGGCTGGCAAAGGCATCGTCGGCGAAGAGGTCCCGGGCCTGCGAGCCCACCGGACAGATGAGCGCCAGCATCACGCCGGCGGCAGCGGCCAGATGCAGGCGCTGCGCCAAGGCTGTCTTCAAAGTGTCGAACATGCGCATGGCTTGTTCCTTTCTTCCTTCACGAAGGCCGGACCCCGGCGGGAAATCTCAACGAAACTCGAACCGTTCGAACTCGACGCGCCGCGGCGCCTTGCCGAGTTCGCGCAAACCTTTTTCGATCGCCAGGCGAAGCGGCGGCGGACCGCAGAACCAGAGATCGGCGCCGGCCGGATCGACCGTCGTGCCGCTGACCAGTTTCTGCGCGTCGAGCCGGCCGTCTGTCGCCGAATCATGCAGTGTGAACTTGAAATTGCCGAGCTTCTCGGCCTGGGCGCGGAAGGTCTCGACGCCGATCGCTTCCGCCTTGTCGCGCACGCAATAGACCATGTGGATGTCCTGGCCCTCGTCGCCCTTGAGCCGGCTGGCCATGGCGAGGAACGGCGTCACGCCGATGCCGCCGGCAAGCCAGATCTGCTTCTTGCCGCCGCGCTTGTGGTTGAAATGGCCATAGCCGCCCTCAAGCGTCAGCGTGTCGCCGACGGCAACGCTTTCGCGCAGCGCCTTGGTAAAATCCCCGAGCGGCTTGATGGCGAACCGCACGCTGCCGTCATCCTCGATGCCGGCGATGGTGAAGGGATGCGGCTCGCGCAATCCGTCCTTGTTGACGCGAAAAAAGCCGAACTGGCCAGGGATCGCGCGCAGCTTCCGGCCGGTCGGCGTCGCCGTGATGATCGTCGCCCCGTCGTGTTTGACGACCTCCGACACCTGGTATTTTCGCGTTCGGATCCAGGGCAGCAATTGCGTGTAGAGATAACTGCCGATGCCGATGAGCGCGAAGAGGTTGAGATAGGTCGCAAGCAGCGCCGTGCCGTCATAGGGCCGCTTGATGAACATCTGGTGGAAGGCCACCATGATGAAGAGCAGGCCGATGAAGCGGTGGGTGATGCGCCAGTAATGATAGGGAATTTCGAAGCGCGTCTTCGGGATGACCTTGACGATGCTCAGCACCAGCAGGAAGACGAAGCCGTAGAAGGCCCATTCGCCGGCGGTCGCCGCCAGGATGTTGAGGCCGCTCGTCACCGCAAGCCCCTGGAAATCCGGCGTCAGGAAATAGTGCACGAGGATCAGCACGAGGATCGCGATGCCGATCTTGCGATGGAAGTGGTAGATCCGGTCGAGCCCGCCGAAAAGCCGCTCGACGACCGGCGGGCGCGTCGCCATGAACTGGGCGATCGCCATGGCGACGAAGGCCATCGAGGATGCCATCAGCGAGAAGGTCGTTCCCGCATTGGTATGGCTGACCGCCGGCACGGCCAGAAGCCCTGCAAAAACGATCAGCAACGTTGCCATGATGGTACCCGCGGTCAAGCTCTGCCCCCACAAAAATCAGCCGGCGGTCGGGAAATCGAGCTATGCTTGCAAGCGGCCCTCAACTTCGTCAACCGGTATTGTGCTGACTACGCTTGGATCGCCGGCTTTATTCGGGTGTATCGCAAGCAAGGCGAACGGGCAGCGTGATTTGCCGTTTTGCCACCAGGGAGAAACCAGTGTCCGGCAACGGCATTTTCGATCGATGGGCACGGCTGGCCGCGCTTGCGGCCGCCCTTTGGTTTGGCGGAAGTCTATCGCCCGCCGGCGCCGAACCGGCATTCCCCGCCCCCTTCGTCGCGCTCTCCGACATCGACCCGACGATCCGGCAGGACATGCGTTACGCAGGCGAGAACAATTTCATCGGCAGGCCGCTTGCCGGATACGATGCCCCGTCCTGTCTGCTGGCAAATGCGGCGGCAACGGCGCTCGCACGGGCCCAGGCCCTGCTTGCTGACCGCGGGCTCTCCCTCATGGTGCTCGATTGCTACCGCCCGCAGCAGGCAACCGACGACATGATGCGCTGGGCGGCCGAGAAGCCCGATGCCCGGTCATGGTGGCACCCGGCGATCCGCAGGGGTAGCCTGTTCGACCGCGGCTATATTGCCCGCCGCTCCGGCCATTCCCGCGGCTATTCCGTCGATCTCACCATCGTCAGGACGGACGCTGCATCGGACCGCACTTTCAACGAGACGGCCGACTGCACCCAATCGCCCGCGGACGGCGCGACTGCGCTGGAATTCGGAACCGCGTTCGACTGTTTCGATCCGAAAAGCGCAACGCAGAGCACCGCCGTTTCCAGAGCAGCCCGCGCGAACCGAAACCTGCTCGTCTCCGTCATGACAAAGGCCGGATTTCGCAACTACGCCGAGGAATGGTGGCATTTCAGCCTCGTCGCCATGCCGGCAGACGCCGTCTTCCACGACTTTGCTATTCGGGACCGCTGATCCTCACCGAATTTTCCGGAGAAGCCTATTCGGCTCCGTAAAGCGTTTCGATTTCGGCGCGCGCCTTGTCCGCCAAAGCATGATCGGGATGCCGCTCGATGAAAAGTTCCAGCCCTTCTCGCGTTCCGCGCGCCTTGAGGCGGTCATAGTCCGCCTGCACCGCCTTTTCGGCGTCCGGTCCCGCTTGCATGATCCCTCCCGTTCCCGCCGGCGCCTCACCTGCGGCGGCGACCGTGGACAATAGGCTGGCCATCAACAAGGAACTTGCCAGCAAAGATTTCCGGTGACGCAAGAATATCACAATAATGCCGTCCGTATCGTAGTAGGGTCCGATTCGATACTGGGCCTCAAATCCGCCGCGACCAAGGCAGAGTTGACAAAACACAAGCCGTCTCAACACATCAGGAGATCAAGGCATGACGGGAACTGGGAAGATCGTCAAGGATATCAAAAAGATCGGCAATCCGCTGATCGACGGACTTTTCTCTGGAGAGGCATGGGGCGGGAAGACCATCACTTACGCATTCCCCGGCTCTCCCGGCGCGTACAGCTACAACGGCGAAAAGGGCAACAATTTCGGGGCGATCTCAGGCCTGCAAAAGAAGGCCGCCATGTTCGCGATGGACACGGCGTTCGGCAACAAGGCGAACGACGGGTTCTCGGTCGAAGGCTTTACTGGCATCAAATTTGCCAAGGGTGGGCCGGGAAATGCCACGATCCGCTTTGCTGAGTCCGACTCCGCCTCACCCACGGCTTACGCCTACTATCCTTCGACCTCTCCCCAGGGCGGCGATATCTGGTTCAGCACCAACTATAGGGGCACCACGAACGACTACCGCAATCCGAAAGCCGGAAACTACGCCTGGCACACGCTCATTCACGAACTCGGCCACGCCCTCGGTCTCAAGCATGGCCATGAGCGGGACGGTGGCTTCCCGAGCCTGCCGCGTGCAAAGGACTCGGTCGAATTTACCGTCATGACCTATAGGACGCATATCGGCGACGACGCGAACGGCTACAACTACGAACAGTTCGGCGCGCCCCAGACCTTCATGATGCTTGATATCGCTGCACTCCAGCGCATGTATGGCGCCGATTTCTCGACGAACAAGGGCAACACGACCTATTCCTGGAAACCGGGTAATGGGGACACGTTTGTCAACGGCAAGGTCGGAGTCGATGCCGGTGCGAACCGGATTTTCGCGACGATCTGGGATGGCGGCGGCAAGGACACCTACAACCTGTCGGCCTACAAGAATGACGTGTCGATCGACCTTCGCGCCGGAAAACATTCGGTCTTCGGCGATGCACAACTCGCCTTTCTTGGCGGCGGCCCGAATGGCGGCGATGCCCGCGGTAATCTCTTCAACGCAATGCTCTTCAAGAGGGACGAACGGTCGCTGATCGAGAACGCCATCGGTGGCTCTGGCGACGACGTCATCATCGGCAACGCGGCGAAGAACAAGCTGGTTGGTCGGGGTGGCAATGATCGCCTTGACGGTGGCAAGGACAAGAATGCCGACAAGCTCAACGGCGGCTTCGGTGCCGACGACTTCGTGTACAAGAAGGGCTATGGCCGCGACACCGTCCAGGACTTCCGCAACGAGGTGGATGATCTCGATCTGCGCAGCTTTAACACGAACGCGAATCAGGTGCTGAACAAG
>CAMPIK010000099.1 GCA_946886325.1 uncultured Shinella sp. | reverse complement strand
CGCTCGTATGCCGGACGTCCACGTCGTGGCGGCGGTTGGCGAAGAGTTCCGTCGCCATCAGCTTGTCGGCGAGGTCGGCCGGCAGCGACAGGATCACCCGCTCGTCGTCCTTGTGGATGCCGCCGATGTCGGAGGTGCGCCCGGTGATCATGCCGCCCGCCACCGTGTTCAGCGTGTCGGGGTCGATCAGGATGAAGGCACCGGTGGTGCGGTTTTCGCCATAGGTGTCGAAGATCGCCTGCTCGTCGAAGACGAGATGCACCTTGCCGATGCCGTTCATCGGCAGCCGCTCGGCCTTGTCCCACTTGCCGGTCTTGAGATCGAGCTGGCTTGCCGGCTGGACGCTGACGCGCTGGCGGCGCGAGCCGCTCTTCAGCCAGTAGCGTTTTCCCGGCTCGATGCCCTCGGCCTGGAGCGCGACCATCTGCGCGTCGAACTTGCGGCCGGTCATCGGCTGGCTGTCGATCGAGACGATCATGTCGCCGCGCGAGACGTCGACCTGCCGGTCGAGCACCAGCGTGATTGCATCGCCGGCAACGGCCGCGTTGCGCACGAGGTCGAAGGTGACGATCTGCTTGACATTGGCGACCATGCCGGAGGGCAGGATCGTCACGCTGTCGCCGGGCTTCACGGCCCCACCGGCGACGGTGCCCTGATAGCCGCGGAAGCTTTCGCCGGGGCGCGAGACGCGCTGTACCGGCAGGCGGAAGCCGACCGTCTGGTTGGAGCGGGTGGTCGCCTTCTCCAGCGTTTCCACCAGCGTCGGCCCGTCGTACCACGGCATGGAAGCGCGGCCGTCATAGACGACGTTCTCGCCCTTCAGCGCCGACAGCGGGATCGCCGTCACCTGCTTGACGCCGAGCGACAGCGCCAGTTCCCTGAACTCGTGCGTGATCTCGTCGAAGCGGGCGCGGTCGTAGCCGATGAGGTCGATCTTGTTGACCGCGAGCACGAACTGCCGGATGCCCATCAGCGTCGCGATGGTGGCATGGCGGCGGGTCTGTTCGAGCAGGCCGGCGCGCGCATCGACCAGCAGCACGGCGAGATCCGCCGTCGAGGCGCCGGTCGCCATGTTGCGGGTATACTGCTCGTGGCCGGGCGTGTCGGCGACGATGAAGGAGCGCCGGTCGGTCGAGAAATAGCGATAGGCGACATCGATGGTGATGCCCTGTTCGCGCTCGGCCTGGAGACCGTCCAGAAGCAGCGCGAAATCGGGCAGGCCGAGATCGTTCTGCTTGCCGGACGAGTCGCGCTGGAGCGTCGCGGCCTGGTCTTCCTTGACGGCCTTGGTGTCCCAGAGCAGGCGGCCGATCAGCGTCGACTTGCCGTCGTCGACCGAGCCGCAGGTGATGAGGCGGAGCGGGCGCGTGTCGCGGGTGGCGCGTTCGGGTTCGACGGCCGGATGCGCGACGGCGGTTGCGGTGGCGGAAACGGTCATCTCAGAAATACCCTTCGCGTTTCTTCTTTTCCATCGAGCCGGACTGGTCGCGGTCGATCGCGCGGCCCTGGCGCTCGGAGACGGTGGCGGTCTCCAGCTCGGTGATGATGTCGTCGAGCGTGGTGGCGGTGGAGCGGATGGCACCCGTCAGCGGGAAGCAGCCGAGCGTGCGGAAGCGGATGACGCCTTCCTGCTTCACTTCGCCGGGCAGCAGTTCGAGGCGCGGGTCCTCGGCGAGGATCATCATGCCGTCGCGCTCGACGAAGGGGCGCTTCGCGGCGAAATAGAGCGGAACGATCGGAATGTTCTCGGCCTGGATGTAGCGCCAGATATCGACCTCGGTCCAGTTCGACAGCGGGAAGGCGCGCACGCTTTCGCCGCGGTTGACCATGCCGTTATAGATATTCCAGAGTTCCGGGCGCTGGTTGCGCGGGTCCCATTTATGATCAGGCGTGCGGAAGGAGTAGATGCGCTCCTTGGCGCGCGAGGCCTCCTCGTCGCGACGCGCCCCGCCGAAGGCCGCGTCATACTTGCCGGCGTCGAGCGCATGGCGCAGCGCCTCGGTCTTCATGATGTCGGTGTAGCGGGCCGAGCCATGCGTGAAGGGCGTGATGTTTTCGGCAGCACCACGCGGGTTGATATGCTCGATCAGGTCGAGGTCGTAGCGCTTCACGATCTCGTTGCGGAACGCGATCATCTCGGCGAACTTCCAGCCCGTGTTGACATGCAGCAGCGGGAAGGGGACGCGGCCCGGATGGAAGGCCTTGCGGGCGAGATGCAGCAGGACGGAACTATCCTTGCCGATCGAATAGAGCATCACGGGACGCTCGAATTCGGCCGCCACCTCGCGGAAAATATGGATCGCCTCGTTTTCGAGGGCTTTCAGATGCGGATCGAGCGGCGCCTTTGCGGGCGCCGCCTTGGTCTCCGCGTCGATACGGATCTCGGACATTGTCATCAGGTCTCCAGAAAAGCTGGCCGCGAGGGCGGAAAGCGCGCTGTCAGAGCGCGCTTGATTCCAGCGAGGGCAGGGCGGCGTCCGGGACATGGAGGCCGCATTCGCGTTTCTCGTCGTTTTCCCACCACCAGCGGCCGGCCCGTTCGGGCTCGCCCGGCTTGATGGCGCGGGTGCAGGGCTCGCAGCCGATGGAGGGATAGCCGCGCTTGTGCATCGGGTTCACCGGCACCGCATTATCCGCCACGAAGGCGTTCATCGCCTCGGTGCTCCAGTCGGCGAGCGGGTTGATCTTGATCAGGTTGCGCTCGGCATCATATTCGGCAAAGGGCGTTTCCGCCCGGTTGCCGGACTGGCCGCGGCGAAGACCGGTGATCCAGAAGGATGCCCCTTCGAGCGCGCGCGCAAGCGGCTTCAGCTTGCGCACGCCACAACAGGCGTGGCGCGCTTCGACGCTCTCGTAGAAGCCGTTCATGCCGTATTTGGCGACATACTCGTCGAGATCGTCCTTCTTCGGATGATAGCGGGTGATCTCGATGCCGTAGCGCTCTTCCGTCTCGGTCATCAGATCGACCGTCTCCTTGAAGAGGCGGCCGGTCTCCAGCGTCGCGACATCGATCGGCAGGCGATGCGTGCCGATCTCGGCCGTGATGACCTGGTCCTCGATGCCGAGGCTGGTGGTGAACACGGAGCGACCGCCGAGGCTCGCGACGAGCGCGAGACGTCCGGCGAGGTCGAGCTTGGCCAATTGCTCGTTCAGAGCTTCGGCGGTGCCGTTCTCGGTAAGTGCAGTCATGATGCGGTCCTGGAATGGTCCATTGCGAGTTGGCGGATTATCGCAGGTGCGCACGGGACCGGACAGAAAAAGCGGTTTCCAATCGTCCGCATCGGGAGCAAATATCTCTCTGTCTCCTCCTTCCGGAAAGAAATCCTGCTGTCCGCCGTCCGGCCGTCGTCCCGGTCATGAGCGCGGCAAAAGCGTGCGACCGCCCCGCTGCCGGACAATTTCGACAGGGCCGCAGGAAAACTTGACAGCGACACTCAGTTTTAATAGCTGACTACGGTAGTCAAGTTTAAGGAGTGGCGCCATGGCCATCACCATCACCGCGAACGACGCGAACCGCGACGGCACCGGGATCAACTTCACCTCCTATCTCGCGAACTATTCCCGAAAATTCGTCCGCGACGGATATGGCGAGTTCAACGACGACACGATGTCCGGCTCGCAATATGCGACGAAGGATTCTAGCGGCTGGGGCGCCGTGCTCGTCGCCGGCGCGACGCGGTGGGAATACGATCTCGCGACCCACGTAGTCACGGGCTCGCTTGCCACGGTCGCTTTCGGCACATCGGTCGCGCTGAACACTTCGACCGAGCGGTTTACCTACTCGCTCGACGTTCAGATTTCCGGCCTTGGCATTTCGGACAAGAACCTGGGTGGCGATATCCTGGCGGATATCATGGACGGCAATACGAATTCGCTTGAGGCGCGCCTGAAACTGGATTCGCTCGTCTTCAAGGGCAGCACCGGCAACGACACGTTCAGCGGCTTCGGCCGCAACGACGTCATCAGCGGCAATGGCGGCAATGACACGCTGCGCGGCGGTTCGGGCAACGACCGCATCAATGGCGGCTCCGGCAACAACAAGCTGTTCGGCGATGCCGGCAACGACACGCTGACCGGCGGCAACAATGTCGATACGATGAACGGTGGCTCCGGCAACGATACGCTGAGCGGCGGTGCGGGCGACGACACGCTGAACGGCTCCAGCGGCGCCGATACCCTGAAGGGCGGCGGCGGCAAGGACAAGCTCATCGGCGGCAGCGACAACGACAAGCTGTTCGGCAATGGCGGCAACGACCGGCTGCAGGGCGATGCCGGAAATGACAGGCTTGAGGGCGCGGGCGGCAATGATCGCCTGATCGGCGGTTCCGGCAACGACACGCTCACCGGCGGCAAGGGCAACGACACGCTGACCGGCGGCGGTGGCAAGGACACCTTCGTCTTCGTCAAGAACGGCGGCAACGACACCGTCTCCGACTTCAAGGCCGGCGCCGCCAAGGTGGACGTGCTGCGCGTGGACGACTCGGTGCTCAGGAACTTCGATGCCGTGCTCGCGCATGCCGATGACGTGAAGGCCGGCGTGATGATCGACTACGGCAAGGGTTCGATCCTGCTCAAGGGGCTCGACGTGGACGACCTCCACGCCAACGATTTCTTCTTCTTCTGAGCCAATCGGTCGCTTTCCCGGACGGGCGCCGCGGTGCCCGTCCTGTCCGGCATTTATGCGCTGGAAAACCGCTTCTTCGTTTGAAATGCCGCGTGGTTTCGACTAAAGCCCGATGCAGGCGCCCTTGTCACAGTCGGGCGCTTGGAAGCGACGGCATCGATGATCTCTCAGAAGGCGAAATATGCATTGCGGGCGCTGGCTGCGCTTGCGCGCGCCAAGCCTTCCGAACCGATGCTGATCGGCGACATCGCCGAGGCGCAGAACATCCCGAAGAAGTTTCTCGAGCAGATCCTGCTCGACATGAAGCATCACGGCATCGTCGTCAGCCGCCGCGGCAAGCAGGGCGGCTACCTGCTGCTTAGGCCCGCCGAAAACATCACCTTCGGCGAGATCCTGCGCATGATCGACGGGCCGGTGGCGCCGCTTCCCTGTCTCTCCATCACCGCTTACCGCAAATGCGACGACTGCGACGGCGAGGAGAATTGCGAGATCCGCCACGTCTTCGCCCGCGTCGCCGAGGCAACGCGCCAGGTGCTGTTCAGCACAACGATCGCCGATGCGATCGACCGGGACCAGACCGCCCGCAATCCGCTCGTCTCGGAATACGTCAAGTAATCGTCCCGCTCTCTTCGCGTCCCATTGTTCGTCCGTTGTGGCCGCGGCGCTTGACGGCTTGCAGCGCCGATGCACGGTTCCGGCTGTTGCGTCCGGCCACCGCTTGCAGGAATGAACGTCCTTCCTCGCCAGACATACAGACGCCGTTTTGCGCCGCGACCGTCTTATGGCGAACGGTGGCGCTGCCGGCCGTCCTGATCGTAGAAAATACTACCATGTCACGACCACTAACTTGACTAACTCTACCTATCTTATAGAGTTAATGTGCTTAACAATTGGGAGTGACGTGAAATGATCAATGCTTTCAGATATTTCGCGGTGGCCACGGTGGGTGCCGGACTGCTCTTCTCCGGTGTCGGCAGCAGTTTTGCCCAGACGACGCTGCTCAATGTCTCCTACGACCCGACGCGGGAACTCTACAAGGAATTCAACGACGCCTTTGCGGCGCACTGGAAGGCGGAGACGGGGGAGGATGTGACAATCCAGCAGTCGCATGGCGGCTCGGGCAAGCAGGCGCGCAGCGTGATCGACGGGCTGCAGGCCGATGTCGTGACGCTGGCGCTCGAAAGCGACATCAATGCGATTGCCGAGAAGGGCGAACTGATCGCAAAGGACTGGCGCGGCCGGTTGCCGAACAATTCCTCGCCCTATACCTCGACCATCGTCTTCCTCGTGCGCAAGGGCAATCCGAAGGGCATCGCCAACTGGGGCGACCTGGTGAAGGGCGATGTCCAGATCGTCACGCCGAACCCGAAGACCTCGGGCGGCGCGCGCTGGAACTATCTCGCCGCCTGGGCCTGGGCGAACCAGGAATTCGGCGGCGACGAGGAAAAGATCAAGGCCTATATCGCCGAGCTCTTCAAGCGCGCGCCGGTGCTCGACACGGGTGCCCGCGGGTCGCTGACCACCTTCGCCCAGCGCCAGATCGGCGACGTGCTTCTCGCCTGGGAGAACGAGGCCTATCTTGCCGGCGCCGAATTCGGCGCGGATGCCTTCGACATCGTCGTCCCGCCGATCTCCATTTTGGCCGAGCCGCCGGTCGCCGTCGTCGATGCGAATGTCGACCAGAAGGGCACGCGCAAGCAGGCCGAGGCCTATCTCGCCTATCTCTATTCCGAAGAAGGCCAGACGATCGCTGCGAAACACTATTATCGCCCCTCCAAGCCCGATCTCGTGAAGACGGAGCTTCTCCAGAAGCTTCCCGACATCACGCTGGTGACGATCGACGATCCGCTCTTCGGCGGATGGGCCAAGGCGCAGCCGACCCACTTCGGCGACGGCGGCGTCTTCGACCAGATCTACAAGCCGGGGAACTGAGCCCATGATCGCATCGGCACCCGCTTCGACGGGGTGGCGATTGCGGAACCCGAGCGTCATTCCCGGTTTCGGGCTGACGCTCGGCTTCTCGCTGACCTACCTCACGCTCATCATCCTCATTCCGCTCTCGGCGCTGATTTGGCGCGCGGCGTCGCTCACCGGGGCGGAGTTCCTGGCGATCCTGACGGACGAGCGCACGCTGAACGCGCTGAAGATCAGCTTCGGCACGGCCTTTGCCGCCGCCCTCGTCAACGTCGTCTTCGGCGTCATCGTCGCCTGGGTCATCGTGCGCTACGACTTTCCGGGTCGCCGCATCGTCGATGCGGTGGTCGACCTGCCCTTCGCGCTGCCGACGGCGGTGGCCGGCATCGCGCTCGCTTCTCTCTATGCGCCGAACGGCTTGATCGGCTCGATCCTCGGCCTTGCCGGCATCAAGGCGGCGTTCAACCCGACCGGCATCGTCATCGCGCTCGTCTTCATCGGCCTGCCCTTCGTCGTGCGCACGGTGCAGCCGGTGATGGAGGAGATCGACCGGGAGATCGAGGAGGCGGCCGCCACGCTCGGCGCCAACCGCTTCCAGACGGTGTTCCGCGTGCTGCTGCCGGGGCTCGCGCCTGCCATCCTCACCGGCTTCGCGCTCGCCTTTGCCCGCGGCGTCGGCGAATACGGCTCGGTGATCTTCATCGCCGGCAACATTCCCTATGTCTCGGAAATCGCGCCGCTCCTCATCGTCATCCGGCTGGAGGAGTTCAACTATGCGGCCGCCACCGGCATCGCCGCGATCATGCTGGGGCTCTCCTTCACCATGCTGCTCGTCATCAATCTCATCCAGGCCTGGAGCCGCAGGAGGTATGGATATGGCAACTGATCGCCGCCGCCTGCCGTCGCCCGTCACGGAAAGCCTGGCCGCCCGCTTCGGCCTGATGGCGGCGGCCTTCCTCTTCCTCGCGCTCTTCCTGCTGCTGCCGCTCGGCGCCGTCTTCATCGAGGCGTTCCGGCGCGGGCCGGGAGAGTTCTTCGCGGCGCTCGGCGAGCCCGATACGCTTTCGGCGATCCGGCTGACGCTTATCGTCGCCGGCATCGCCGTGCCGCTCAACCTCGTCTTCGGGGTCGCCGCCGCCTGGGCGATCGCCAAGTTCGAGTTCAAGGGCAAGGCGTTCCTGACGACGCTGATCGACCTGC
>CAMPIK010000098.1 GCA_946886325.1 uncultured Shinella sp. | reverse complement strand
ATCCAGGAGAATGCCGATCCGGACGTGCGGCGCGACCTCGACCAGTTCTTCCGCCGCCTGGTGCCGCCGTCCGACGACCCTTCCATGCGCTGGATCGTGCACACGATGGAAGGGCCTGATGACATGCCGGCCCATATCAAGGCGGCGCTGACGGCGGTCTCGATCGGCATCCCGGTCGTCGGCGGCCGGCTGGCGCTCGGAACGTGGCAGGGGCTCTATCTCTTCGAGCACCGCGACCGGCCGCATCGCCGCGAGATCGTGCTGCATCTCGGTGCGTAGCCGGAACTTCGCGGCGCGCTTCGCGTTTTCATTTTTCCGCAATATAAGGCGAGCGCAAGGGAAGACGGCATGACGGACACAAGGAAACTGGCGGCCGATATCGTTGCAGCGCTGAATGCGCGGGATTTCGCGGCCCTTGCCGCAGCCTGCGACGAGGATGTGACCCTGTCGGGGGTCGAGGGGCGCGATCAGGGGCGCGACGCGTTGCGCGACCGCCTGGCGCGGCATGTCCAGGCCCATGACGAAACCTATGGCGATATGGTCGTGATGACGGACGAGGGCGGCGGCTTGGTGTCCGCACTCGTGACGGCCCGCGGCGTCGGCGCCGGCGGCACGGCCTATTCCGTCGAAATGATCCTCTGCTTCACCTTCGATGGCGAGAGGCTCTCCCGCATCGGTTTCTTCGTCGATGGCTTTGACACGGGCGGCCGGAAATGACCGGGCCGTTCATCTAGTTGAATGCCGGCTGAACGGTCGATTCCACTGGCGTTCAGCCGGCCGCATCTAATCTCTCTCTCATCGCAGCCACGGGGACGCGCACGGCGCGGAAATGACCGCCGGACCTGCGAGGCACCTACCGGAGAGAGACCATGACCAGCATCATCAGGAAGACCATTCTCGCCGCCGTCCTCGGTTTCGGCGCCCTTGCCGCGAGCGTTCCGGCCGCGTCCGCAGCCAGCCTCACCATCGAAGTCAGCCCGGTCGGCTATCGCAGCGGCTATTACGGGCCGAAGCACGGCCACTTTGTTCGCGACCGCGGCTATCGCGGCCGCTGCGCGCACTGGCTCGCCGTCGACAAGGCGCGCGCCCGCGGCATTCGCCATGCCCGCGTCATGCAGGTGACGCCCTACAAGGTCGTCGTCGATGGCCGCAAGCACCGGCGCTATACCCGCATCATCTTCGCCAACGCGCCGCGTTGCCCCGTCCTCTGGCGCTAAAGTCCCAAGCGATGAAGTCCTCCGGCGGCAATCGCAGATTGCCCGTCTGGTACCGCCGGAGCGACGGCCGGGACGGCTCCCCTCGCGGTCGTCCCGGTCGGTCCTTGCGGGCGGGTCGATGTCAGGGTTTTGGAGTGCGTCCGGCCCGCGTCAGCGGCACCATGGCCACAATCGCTATGGCTGGGCCGAGCGCGAGACCGGCGAGAAGCGCCGGCCAGCCGATTGCGGCGGCGGCAGTCGGGGCGAACTGAACCGTGACCGCCGTCAGCGCGAAGCCGAGCGCCGTCTGAAAGGTCAGCAGGCTGCCGGCGAATTCCGGCGGCGCGCTGTCGGCGACGATCGCCGAAAACTGTGCCGAGTCGGGCACGATGGCGATGCCCCAGAGGATCATCAGCGTCGCGGTGATCCAGACCGGACCGCCGAATGTCGCCGCCGTCGCGAGGCCTGCCGACCCGCTGACGACGAGCGCCAGTATTGTCACCTCCGCCTTGCCGATCCTGTCGGCGAGCCAGCCGGCCGGCACGCAGAAGACGGCGCCGAGCGCAATGGCGGCAAAGGTCGTGAGCTTGGCGAGGCTTTCGGCGTCCGCCGCAGAGCGCGTGGCGGCAAAGGAGATCGCCGCCGCCGTGCCGATCCAGGCCCACATCACATAGAGTTCCCACATGTGGCCGAGATAGCCGATATAGGCGCGGCGGATCCGCCGGTCGGTCCAGGCAAGCGCGATTGCCTGCGGCCGAAAGGCGGCGGCACGCGCATGGTGCGGCCCGAGGCGGATGGTGAAGGCCAGCAGGCCGCCGAGCGCTGCCAGCAGCGAGATCACCACGACGGCGGGACGCCATTCCGTGTCGCCGACATAGGCGGCGAGATAGGGAAGCGCCTTGCCGAGCGTGAGTGCCGCGACCAGGCTTCCGACCAGCAGTCCGCGATCCTTCGTGCCCCATCCGACCGCGATCTTCATGCCGACGGGATAGACGCCGGCAAGCAGCACGCCGGTCAGAAACCGCGCCGCGATGGCCGCATCGCCGCCGATCGGCAGGGCGAGCAGGCTGAGATTGGCCGCCGCGGCTGCAATCGCCGAGAGGGCGAAGACTTTCCTGGGATCGAGCCGGTCGGCAATGCCGGTGACCGCGATCAACAGCGCGCCGAGCACGAAGCCCGCCTGCACAACGCTCGACATCAGCGCCTGGCGCGTGGCATCGAGCCCGCCTTCGCGCGCCATGTCGGCAAGCACGGCTGCGGACTGGAACCACAGGCTCATGCCGGCCATTTCGGCAAAGAGCAGCAGCAGGATGGCTTTTGTCTTCTGGCTCAAGATCGAGCTCCGCGTGGGCCGCACATCTCCCGCAAAGTCCTGTAGCGAGTCAACCATCGAACGACGCGCTCTTCGGGATGTGCAATCGCGACGAGCTCGCCGCCCCGCACCGGGCAGAAAAGCATTTCCCGCGGTTCGTCGCGCCATCACCTTAGCGGAGCGCGCCGGCTGGTTAAGAAAAAGTAAATTTATTCAGAGGCTTCGCTCTTCGGGGACGATGCGAAAGGCACCTGATGCCGACTGCTGGAGCCTCTGGACTCAGCGGCGATTCCGGTTCGTCAAGCCCGCCGGCATACTACCAAGGCAAGGGTATACGCGCGGAAATCCATTGGATAATCCTTGATGATCCATGATTGCCGTCCTCTGTCGAGGGTCTTGAAGAGACAGGGGGCGTCAGGAGGGAGCGGCGTTCCCGTGAGCGCCGTCTTGGAGGAACTCAGGGAGTAGTAGCACCATGTCCGAGAAATCATCGGCCTACGCCTACTGGGAGGCGAACAAGCGGATCATCTACATTTCGTTGGTGATCTGGGCGATCGTATCCTACGGCTTCGGCATCATTCTGCGTCCGGCTCTGTCCGGCATATCGGTCGGCGGCACCGACATCGGCTTCTGGTTCGCCCAGCAAGGCTCGATCATCGTCTTCATCGCGCTGATCTTCGTCTATTCGGCATATATGAACAAGCTCGACCGCGAACACGGCGTCGACGAGCAGTAAGGGGACGGGGCATGGATCAATATACGCTCAACCTGCTGATCGTGGGCGCGTCCTTCGCGCTCTACATCGGCATCGCCATCTGGAGCCGTGCAGGCACCACGGCGGAATTCTACGCGGCCAACCGCGGCGTCAATCCCGTCATGAACGGCATGGCGACCGCGGCCGACTGGATGTCGGCTGCTTCCTTCATCTCGATGGCGGGCCTGATCGCCGCCGTCGGCTATGGCAACTCGACCTACCTGATGGGCTGGACCGGCGGTTACGTGCTGCTGGCACTGCTGCTTGCGCCTTACCTGCGCAAGTTCGGCAAATACACCGTGCCGCAGTTCATCGGCGACCGCTTCTACAGCCAGAGCGCGCGCCTCGTGGCCGTGATCTGCCTCATCGTCATTTCGGTCACCTACGTTATCGGCCAGATGACCGGTGCCGGCGTCGCCTTCTCGCGCTTCCTCGAGGTCAACGTCTCGACGGGCCTGTGGATCGCGGCTGCGGTGGTTTTCTGCTACGCGGTTCTCGGCGGCATGAAGGGCATCACCTATACCCAGGTCGCCCAGTACATCGTGCTGATCATCGCCTATACGATCCCGGCGGTGTTCATCTCGCTGCAACTGACCGGCAACCCGATCCCGGGTCTCGGTCTCTTCTCGACCCACACGGAATCGGGCCTTCCGCTGCTGCAGAAGCTCGACCAGGTGGTGACGGATCTCGGCTTCAGCGCCTATACGGGCCAGCAGTCGATCCTCAACATGACGCTCTTCACGCTGTCGCTGATGATCGGTACGGCAGGTCTGCCGCACGTCATCATCCGCTTCTTCACCGTTCCCAAGGTCTCCGACGCCCGCTGGTCGGCCGGCTGGGCCCTGGTGTTCATCGCGCTGCTCTACCTGACGGCTCCGGCTGTCGGCGCAATGGCGCGGCTGAACATCCTGAACACGATCTTCCCGAACGGTGCACAGGGCGAGGCGGTTCTCTATGACGAGCGTCCCGACTGGATGAAGAACTGGGAAGTCACCGGTCTTCTGAAGTTCGAAGACAAGAACGGCGACGGTCGCATCCAGTACTACAACGACAAGTCGGAAGGCTTTGCGGCAACGGCGACCGAGCGTGGCTGGAGCGGCAACGAGCTGACGATCAACAACGACATCCTCGTTCTCGCCAATCCGGAAATCGCACAGCTTCCGGGCTGGGTCATCGCGCTGATCGCCGCCGGCGGTCTCGCAGCCGCGCTCTCGACAGCAGCCGGCCTGCTTCTCGCGATCTCGTCGGCCATCAGTCACGACCTTATCAAGGACTGGCTGAAGCCCGACATCTCGGAAAAGAGCGAACTGATGGCCGCGCGCATCTCGATGGCGGGTGCCATCCTGGTGGCAACGCTGCTCGGTCTCAATCCGCCCGGCTTCGCGGCCCAGACGGTGGCACTCGCCTTCGGTCTGGCTGCGGCGACGATCTTCCCCGCACTGATGATGGGCATCTTCTCGAAGCGCATCAACTCGACGGGTGCCACGCTCGGCATGATCGCCGGTCTGGTCGTCACCTGCCTCTACCTGTTCACCTATCTCGGCTGGTTCTTCCTGCCGGAAACGAACATGCTCGAGAACGTGCCGGCGAACTACCTCTTCGGCATCCCGCCGACGGCCTTCGGTCCGATCGGTGCGCTGATCAACTTCGCCGTTGCCTACTTCGTCTCGATGGCAACCCAGGCCCCGCCGCAGCACGTGCAGGATCTGGTCGAATCGATCCGCGTTCCGCGCGGTGCCGGTGTCGCGACCGGTCACTGATCGGCAACAGCAATCGGGCGGGCGGCGAAAGCCGCCCGCTCCCTTCCCTCGATCACGAACGATCTGTCGATGACAAGAGGGTCCCATGGGTGTTGAAAGCCCGGATATCGTCCGTTTCCTCGAAACGGTACACCCCTATGACAGCCTGCCACGCGAAGAACTGACGCGGGCCGCAAGCCGCTTCGTCTTGCAGTCCTTTTCCGCAGGCAATCCCATTTATGCGCTCGGCGACCCCTTGCCCGGTCTCTTCCTCATCATGGAAGGTACCGTCGAGGTCCGCGACCCCTCCGATACGGTCGTGTCCGAACTCGCCCCGCGCAACTCCTTCGGCGAACGCGGCCTGCTGCGTGACGGACGGGCGGCGACCAGCACGAAGGCGGCGACCGACGTCGCGCTCCTCATGCTGCCGACGGCGGACTTCAAGCGGCTGATGAACGAGCAGCCGGTCTATGCCCGGTTCTTCACGCGCGGCCGCGTCGCCGAATTCCGCCGCGCCGACATGACGGTGCAGAAGGTCGGAGACCTGATGTCGCGGCCGCCCGTCACCTGTGCGCCCTCTGACAGCGTGCGCTTCGCCGCCGAGCGCATGCGGGACCGCAACGTCTCCAGCCTCGGCGTGGTCGATGGCGAACGCTTCGTCGGCCTCGTGACCGTGCGCGACCTGAGCGCGCGGGTTCTCGCCGAAGGGCTCGATCCGATGACGACGCCCGTCTCCGCCGTCATGACGGCTGAAACGGTCGGTCTGCCGCAGTCGGCGCTCGGCTCGGATGTGCTCAACTACATGATGGAGCGCCGGGTGGCGCATATGCCTGTCGTCGAGGGCGAGCGGCTGGTCGGCATGGTCACGCAGACGGACCTGACGCGCTACCAGGCCGTCTCCGCGGCGCTCATGGTGCGCGAAGTGGCCTCGTCCACCACCGTCGAGGAGATGCGGGAGATCACGGCGCGCATTCCGCAGCTTCTCGTGCAGCTTGTCGGCGGCAACAGCGCGCACGAGGTCGTGACGCGGCTCATCACCGATGTCGCGGATGCCGTGACGCGCCGGCTGCTTGCGCTCGGAGAGCGGGAGCTGGGTGCTCCGCCGGTGCCCTATCTGTGGCTTGCCTGCGGCAGCCAGGGGCGACAGGAGCAGACCGGCGTCTCCGACCAGGACAATTGCATCTTCATCGACGACAGCGTCACCGATGGTGACATGGAATGGTTCCGCAAGCTCGCGCGCTTCGTCAGCCACAATCTCGATGCCTGCGGCTATGTCTTCTGCCCCGGCGACATGATGGCGACCAATCCGCGCTGGTGCCAGCCGGTGCGCGTCTGGCGGCGCTACTTCGCGGACTGGATCAACACGCCCGATCCGATGGCGCAGATGCTGGCGAGCGTCATGTTCGACCTCAGGCCGATCGGCGGGACGGTGTCGCTTTTCGACGAGCTGCAATCCGAGACGCTGGAAAGGGCGAGCCGCAACTCGATCTTCGTCGCCCACATGATCACCAATTCGCTAAAACACGCGCCGCCGCTCGGCCTGCTGCGCGGCTTTGCGACGATCCGCAGCGGCGAGAACCGCAACCAGATCGACATGAAGCACAATGGCGTCGTGCCGGTCGTCGATCTCGGCCGCGTCTATGCCTTGCAGGGGCAACTGAAACCGGTCAACACGCGCGCACGGCTGCTCGCCGCCGAGGAGGCGGGCGTCATCTCGAAGTCCGGGGCGAGCGATCTCGTCGGCGCCTATGACGTGATCGCCGAGATGCGCCTTCGCAACCAGGCCGCCGAGGTCAAGGCCGGGCACAAGCCTGACAACTTCCTCGGCCCCTATGATTTCGGCGACTTCGAACGTTCGCACCTGCGCGATGCCTTCGTCGTCGTCCGCACGATGCAATCCGCGCTCGGCCACGGCCGCAGCGCGCCCTATTGAGGAAGAGCCAGCATGTTTTTCGAATTGATCGCAGCCGTCGTCGCCGGTGTCGCCGTGGGCGGCATCGCCACGCTGCTGCGGTGGGTGAGCAGGGGCGTGCTGCCGCGGTGGATCGTGCCGGCCGCGGCGGGCATCGGGATGCTGAGCTATGCGGTGTGGAGCGAATACAGCTGGTTCGGCCGCGTGACGGAGCGGCTGCCGGCAGAGGTGGTCGTCGCCTGGCACAATGGCGACACGGCCTTCTGGCGGCCGTGGTCCTACTTCCGTCCGGTGGTCAACCGCTTTACCGCCGTCGACCGGCGCACGGAGCAGCGGCACCCGGATATGCCGGGGCAGGTGATGGTCGATCTCGTGCTGGCCGCCCGCTGGCAGCAGTCGGCGCGGCTGAAGGTCGTCTTCGACTGCAACGGTGCAAGGCGGGCGGACCTGACGGGCCAGGACGTTTCGATCGGCGAGAACGGCGCCATCGTCGGCGCCAATTGGATCGATCTGCCCGCCGATGACGCCGTGCTTGCCACGGCCTGCAAGGGCGGTTGACGACGAGGGTGCCGCATCGATGCATCCTTGCGCCTTGCCGCGCGTTTCATGAACAGGCCCTGCGATGGAGGAGGCCATGGTCACACGTTTGAGCCTTCGGGCACGCATCTTCCTGTTCTTTGCCGCGATCGCGGTCGGTGCCGTCATGGCGCTCGCCGCCGGCCTCTGGTTCGGCTACCACCGCAACGGCGATCCGCGGATGCTCGAGGCCTTCGTGCAGGGCGCCATCGTCGCGAGCTTCGCGATCGTCGGGCTTGTGTCCGGCGTCTGGTTC
>CAMPIK010000097.1 GCA_946886325.1 uncultured Shinella sp. | reverse complement strand
ACTGGATCATCTCGGCCGCATTGCCGATGCAGTGCGCCGAGGTCGAGCAGGCCGAGGAGATCGAATAGTTGACGCCGTGGATCTTGAACCAGGTGGCAAGCGTCGCAGACGCGGTGGACGACATGGCCTTCGGCACGGCGAAGGGGCCGATGCGCTTCGGCGAATTGTTTTTGATCGTGATTTCCGCCGCCTCGATGAGCGTGCGGGTCGAGGGACCGCCGGAGCCCATGATGATGCCGGTGCGCGGATTGGCCGAATAGTCGGCCTCCTCGAGGCCGGAATCGGCGATCGCCTGCTTCATCGCCACATGGTTCCAGGTGCCGCCCTGCGACAGGAAGCGCGCGGCGCGGCGGTCGACCATGTCGCTGGTGTCGATGTCAGGTGCGCCCCAGACCTGGCACTTGAAGCCATGGTCGGCGAAATCCTGGCTGAAACTGATGCCGGAGCGCGCATCGCGGAGCGACGCCGTCACTTCGTCCGCATTGTTCCCGATGGAGGATACGATCCCCAGACCCGTGACAACCACCCGTCTCATGTTTCTGACCCTTTTTGGAACGTCTTGTTGCGAGGTCGGCGCGGCAGCGCTCAGGCCTCTTTTTCCTTCGACAGGCCGACGCGCAGGTCGGTCGCCTGATATATGGTCTCGCCGTCTGCCTTTAGCCAGCCGTCTGCCGTGCCGAGAACCAGGCGGCCGCGCATGACACGCTTGAAGTCGATGCCATATTCCAGAAGCTTCGTCTCCGGTCGGACCATGCCCTTGAACTTAACCTCGCCGGTGGACAGTGCCATGCCGCGGCCCGGTTCGCCGAGCCAGCCCAGGAAGAAGCCGGTCAACTGCCACATGCCGTCGAGGCCGAGGCATCCCGGCATGATCGGGTTGCCCAGGAAATGGCACGGGAAATACCAGTCGTCGGGCTTCACGTCGTATTCGGCGCGGATATAGCCCTTGTCGTGCGCGCCGCCCGTCTCGGAGATGTCGGTAATGCGGTGAACCATCAGCATCGGCGGCAGAGGAAGCTGCGCATTGCCGGGGCCGAACAGTTCGCCACGGCCGCAGGCCAGTATTTCCTCATAGTTGAAGCTTGATTGCCGCGTGGTCATATGGTGCCTCTTCCCCGGTTTGCACGTTTCTTGTCACTTAGGACGCCGGCAGCGTCAGGTCAAATTGCAGCACCAGCATGACCGTGCTTGCAACAAGGAAGGCGCCCGTCGACCGTTCTCATATCGACGTCCGCATACATGAAGCCTTTGGCGACAGCCAGAGCAAAGTGGCCGCCCGGCCCGGAAAGCGCAGGTTTTCCGTCTCCCGCACGACCATCGGACCTTGTAACGCTATTGAATAGCGGCGCGGCTAAAGTTATATCGAACGCTCAAGATTGTTTTGGGGCAAGGCACAAAGAGAGTGGATTCGTCCGCGATGCACAGGGAAGACATGCCGATCGAGGAACGCCTGCGTCATTGCGGGCTGAGGCCGACGCGTCAGCGCATCGCCTTGGCCGAT
The DNA here is from genome assembly GCA_946886325.1 of uncultured Shinella sp. Next base: position 6,346 of record CAMPIK010000097.1, on the reverse strand, counting down.
CTTCTCTTTGCCAAGGGCGACCGCCACCTGACGGTCGAGGAGCTTCACGAGGAGGCCGTGACGGCGGGCGTTCCCGTGTCGCTTGCCACGGTCTACAACACCCTGCACCAGTTTACCGAGGCCGGCATGATCCGCGTCCTCGCAGTGGAAAGCTCCAAGACCTATTTCGACACCAACGTCTCCGATCACCATCATTTCTTCATCGAAGGTGACAGCGAGGTGCTCGACATTCCGGTGAGCAACCTGGAAATCGGCAATCTGCCGGAGCCGCCGGAGGGCATGGAAATCGCCCATGTCGACGTCGTCATTCGCCTGCGCAGGAAGCGTGACCGCTGACCGTCAGGGTTTCGGAATATCGTCCGGGTGCCTGCCCGCGCGCCTTTTGTAGACCGGCACGCGCCAGCCGAACCGTAAGGCGCCCCCGCGAATTGCAAAGGCTGTCGCAGCGCCCGCAAGCGAGCAGACGACCAGCGGAAGGTCCAGCTTGCTCGCAACGGTGAAGACCGCAGCACCTGCAAGTGCCGCTGTCACGTAGATTTCCGGCCGGAGCAGGACCGAAGGCTCTCCGGCGAGCAGATCGCGCAGAATGCCCCCGAAACTTGCCGTCAGCACGCCCGTGATCATCGCGACCTCGGGCGATCCCGTCGCCGCCAGCCCCTTTGCCGCCCCCATGACGCAATAGGCCGAAAGGCCCAGCGCATCGAACCAGAGCAGCAGGCGATAGCGCGATTCGACGAAATGCGCGGTGAAATAGACGATGAGCCCGACGGCGACGCAGACATTGACGTAATTCGGATTGAGCACCCAGAACACCGGCGTCGCCCCGAGGATCACGTCGCGGAACGTGCCGCCGCCGATGCCGGTGACGGTCGCCAGGAACAGAAAGCCGATAATGTCGAGTTCCTTGCGCGATGCAGCCAGCGCGCCCGTCGCCGCGAAGACGGCAACGCCCGCATAGTCGAGCAGTTCGAGAATGCTCACGTTTCCCCCTTGGCAGACTTTGCAGACGCTAGAGCATTTCCAGCCGAAGCGAAGTCGCTTCGGCGTCGGATAATGCGGCAAAAACAAAAGCCTAGAGCATTTCCGGTGAACCGGAGTTCACCGGAAATGCTCTAGCCCAGCTTCGCAACAGGCAGGATGCGCTATCCTTGCCGTGACGGCGGGATTCGCGGTTGACCCGTTTCTCGCCGCATATTGCCGGAATTCGATCTTATTGAAAGGCTCCGCGATGTCCCTGCGCGCCAGGCTTTGCACATTTCTCGCCGTTCTCGGCGTTACCCTGTCGTCCCCTGCGTCGGCCCAGAATCTTGTCCTGGATGCCATCGCCCAGGAAAAGACTTCCGTTGCCGCCCAATGCAAGACGGCGGAATTTGGAGACGATTTCGCAAGTGTCGTCGATTTCAACAACGACCGGCTGGACGATGTCATCACCAATCTCGGCGCGGTGAACTGCGACGGCAAGGACGGCGGCCTCTGCAAGGACGTCGGCTGCCCGCACAATTTCTACATCCAGGTGGCCGAGGGCGGCTATTTCTTCGCGGCCAATGCCGATCTCTACGGCTACGAACTGAAGAAGCGCTATGGCAACATGGTGCTGGAACTCAAGGCGAACGGCGTTTCCTGCGGCAAGGCCGAAACCGACTATTGCATCCTCACCATCCGCGTGCGCGGCGGCCGCTTCGAAACCATCTCCAAGAAATAGCCCGGCAGCCTATTGCGGCAGCAGGCGGTGCGTCCGCCCCGTCAGGTAGTAGGCGAGAAGCCCCGTCCATTCCCGCATCGCCGTCGTGGCAAGCTGGGCATTGGCGGACGGTTGCGTGAAGTCGAACGCGAGGCGCGCGCGCCCGCTCGTGCGATAATCCGTCGGCCATGGCAGGACGTCGATGCCGATTTTCCGGAACAGGCCGACGGCGCGCGGCATATGGAAGGCGGAGGTCAAAAGCAGGCAGTTCGAAAGCCTGTTTTCATCGAGCAGGGCCTTGGTGTTCTGCACGTTCTCGAACGTGGTTCGCGACGTCGTTTCCTGGATCAGCCGCTCTGCGGCAACGCCGAAGCCGGCGAAGAAGCGCGCGGATACGGCTGCATCCCCTTCATAGGCCCCGCTGAAAGAGCCGTCGCCGCCGGAGACGAGGATTCTTGCCTGCGGATAGCGCTGCGCCAGCCGGAGTGCCTCGACGAAGCGGTCGCCCGCCTGGTTCGTTTCAAGGCCGCCGCGCGATGCGATCACCTCCGCCTCGAAGCTGCCGCCGAGCACGATGAGACAGGCCGGGCCGCCGGACGGAAGCTCCGCGCGGGCGATGCGATCCTCCAGTGTCTGCAGCGCGACCGTGCCGAGCGAGGTGTACAGCGAAAGGAAGAGGATAAGCGTCGCGATCAGGCCGAATGCCGTCTGCCCTTTTCGCCAGCGCAGGAGCCCGCACAGCAAGGCGATGGCAATCGCAAGAAAGGCCAGCGAGAGCGGCTGGGCCGCCAGCCACACGGCCTTGGACAAGAAATAACTCACGTGATTCGGTTTCCCCGTTGGTGCCGGTCCGATGACGGATGGCGATCAGGCCGCGCCCGATCGCTCTCCGCCTGTCAGGCCTGTCCCGGATTGGCAGCAACGGCCGGCACGCGATTGCGCCGCTTGTAGAGGATGGCTGCCGCGATGGCGACCCCGACTGCGATGATGCCAATCGCCAGCACGGGCCGATAGGCGATCCAGGCAAGCGCGATGACGAGCGGCCCGACGAGCAGGGTGAGAACCAGCGCGATTGCCGAGGTGCCCATGCGGATGATCGAACCGATGAAGGGCACGATGTCGCCGATGACGCCGAAGATCGACAGCATGGCCGAAAAGCCGACGAAGAGGCCGACAAGGCCGCCGACGCGCACCAGCCAGGTGATGATCGTGTTCTGGCTCTGCGCGGCATCGAACATCTCGTTGGCCGCCACGAGCCCGGCATCGCTGAGGAAGAGCGTGCGGCCGTTCGTCGTCTTGTAGCCCGTCAGGCCATTGCCGCGCTGTGCGCCGACGAAGCTCGCCTCGGCAAGATCCGAGCGTTCGAAGCGGATGCGGACATCGCCGATCGCCGGATTGTTGCGGTTGAAGGAGAAGGTCGCCTGGCCCCCCTCGATCGTCACCGGCTTGCCCGTCGACAGCGCGGTCCGCATGCGGTTCGCGTCGTCTTGCGTCAGCGTGATCGGGCTTTCCCGCCCGAGGCTCGCCACGGCGCCGCCGTCGATGCTGAAGGCGCCGATCGTGGCGCTCGCCACGGCAAAGCTCGAATCGTCGACCGGCTTTTTCGGATTGTCATGGCCCGATTGGCGGAAATTGCTGGAGTTCACCTCGTTCTGCCGCCATTCCTTGGCGTAGGAATAGGTCGTCACGGTCTCCTCGCCCCCGCCGAGCTTCGTGCGGGTTTCCGAGCGCGAGCTCTCGACCCACTGGTACATCTCGACGATGCGCTCGATCCCGACGGCGCCATCAGCGGAGATGCCGAAGAGGCTGTCGGACGGCACGCCGACCGGCTTGACCGGCCCGGAGATGTGGACGAGCTTGCCCTCGTTCGCCGCATCGACTGAGTCCGTGCTGACGGAAACGACCAGACCCGCACCCTCGACCAGCGAACGATAGGTGGCGACCGAGCGCCCCTCGTTCCAGGCAAGCAGCCAGATGCAGCCGAAGACCAGCACGAGACCGATCACGATCTTGAGAAGCGCACCCTTCAGCCGCGAGAACCACGAACGGCTCGTCGTTTCTGTAAAACTCATGGCATCCCCCTGCCTGCTGACCTGCCCTTAAAGACGGTCGGATCGCGTGGCTTATTCGGGACAGACCGCGCAATTCGCCGATACGGCAATCACGCAGGGCCGTTTCGGCATGTCGATGAAAGGTGGGTGCAAGGTGAGGAGTTTGGTGGAGCTAAGCGGGATCGAACCGCTGACCTCTTGCATGCCATGCAAGCGCTCTCCCAGCTGAGCTATAGCCCCATCAAGGGTCCGGCGAGGCCGGTGTCCGGGATACCGTGCCGGAGTGGCCCCGGCAGGTGCGGCTTATTACTTCTGCCGCCCCGTCATGGCAAGCCGAAAATGCCGCTCCGGCCGGATTTTTTGTTCCGGCCGGAAAATCATCGACTTAGACTTCGTCGTCGTCGCCGGTGACGCCGATGATGCCGGTCACGTCGTCATCGTCGTCGTCTTCGTCCTGCTCCAGGAACGTGTCGTCGTCGTCACCTTCGATTTCGACGTCGTCGTCGCCGAGATCAGGAATGTCGTCGCCGCCGGATGCCTCTTCATCGGCATCCTCGAGCGAAACGAGTTCGACCTCGGTGTTCTCGGTATCGACTTCGCTGACCTCTTCCTCTTCTTCCTTCTCCATCACGGCGGCAACCGAGGTTTCCTCGAAGAACGAGAGAGGATAGGACTTGCCCGTGTAGGGCGACACGATCGGATCGCGGTTGAGGTCGTAGAATTTGCGGCCCGTTTCCGGGTCGATCCGCTTTGTACCAAGTTCCGGTTTTGCCACAGTCAAAGCCTCTTGAATGGCCGAATTTTTCCGGCGAAGCCGGTTTACCGGCGGGTGAACCAAGTTAAGAATTAGCCGGTCCCCATAATGGTGTTGCGCCGCGCTGTCAAAGCCTAACTTTCCTGCCGTTTTTGGGGCCGAAGGCGGTGCCGCGGGCATTCCCTCGTGAGCCCGGCTTTTTCATGAGCCGCATGATGACGCTTCCTATGCATTATGATAGCTAGCGCGCGAATGTCGGCGGACGAGGCCGGGCTTGCGGCGCGGCGCCATTCGAAAGGCGCGGCCGAAGCGCGGCCGAAAGTTTCGACGACCGCCCGTAATCTAAAAGGAATTCGCCCATGTCGCATGGCGCCCCGGCACGCCCCGCAACCTCCCGCAGATCGACCGGCCTCAAGGGCACCGTCCGCATTCCCGGCGACAAGTCCATATCGCACCGTTCCTTCATGTTCGGCGGCCTTGCGAGCGGCGAAACGCGCATCACCGGCCTGCTCGAGGGCGAGGACGTCATCAATACCGGCAAGGCGATGCAGGCAATGGGTGCGACGATCCGCAAGGACGGCGACACCTGGATCATCAACGGCGTCGGCAATGGCGGCCTGCTGGCACCCGAGGCGCCGCTCGATTTCGGCAATGCCGGCACCGGCTGCCGCCTGACCATGGGCCTTGTCGGCGTCTATGATTTCGATTCCACCTTCATCGGCGATGCCTCGCTCACCAAGCGGCCGATGGGCCGGGTGCTGAACCCGCTTCGGGACATGGGCGTGCAGGTCACGTCGGCCGATGGCGATCGCCTTCCCGTCACGCTGCGCGGCCCGAAGACGCCGACGCCGATCACCTATCGCGTGCCGATGGCGTCCGCCCAGGTGAAGTCCGCCGTGCTGCTCGCCGGCCTCAACACGCCTGGAATCACGACGGTCATCGAGCCGATCATGACCCGCGACCACACGGAAAAGATGCTCGTCGGTTTCGGCGCCAACCTGACGGTGGAGACGGACGCCGAGGGCGTCAGGACGATCCGCCTCGAAGGGCAGGGCCGGCTGACGGGCCAGGTCATCGACGTTCCGGGCGATCCGTCCTCGACCGCCTTCCCGCTGGTCGCAGCCCTGCTCGTGCCGGACTCCGACATCACGATCCTCAACGTGCTGATGAACCCGACGCGCACCGGCCTGATCCTGACGCTTCAGGAAATGGGCGCCGACATCGAGGTGCTGAACCCGCGGCTCGCCGGCGGTGAAGACGTGGCGGACTTGCGCGTCAGAACATCCGCCCTGAGGGGCGTCACCGTGCCGGAAGACCGCGCGCCCTCGATGATCGACGAATATCCGGTTCTGGCCGTGGCGGCGTCCTTCGCCGAAGGCACGACGGTGATGAACGGCCTCGACGAGCTGCGCGTCAAGGAAAGCGACCGCCTCTCGGCCGTTGCCAACGGCTTGAAGCTGAACGGCGTCGATTGCGACGAGGGCGAAGCCTCGCTCGTCGTGCGCGGCCGCCCGGACGGCAAGGGCCTCGGCAATGCATCGGGGGCCGCCGTCGAAACCCATCTCGACCACCGCATCGCCATGAGCTTCCTCGTCATGGGCCTCGTCTCGGAGCATCCGGTGACGGTCGACGACGCGACGATGATCGCGACGAGCTTCCCGGAATTCATGGACATGATGACGGGTATGGGGGCGACGATCGAAAGCGTGGACGTCTAAAATCTTAACGTATGACGGGAACTTGCCATTAACGTCTGCTGCCTAGGGTTTCGCTATCAACCTGGAGGCAGACAATGTCAGGAATGGATCGCATCCTGTTGCGGCTTGAGGACGGGCACGTCGTCTATCAGCTGCATCCGCG
>CAMPIK010000096.1 GCA_946886325.1 uncultured Shinella sp. | reverse complement strand
TCCTTCCTCGAATTCAACTACATGATCCTGCAGGCCTACGATTTCGTCGAACTCAGCAAGCGCCACGACGTGCGGCTGCAGATGGGCGGCTCGGACCAGTGGGGCAATATCGTCAACGGCATCGACCTCGGCCACCGCATGGGCACGCCGCAGCTCTACGCCCTGACCTCGCCGCTGCTGACGACAGCCTCCGGCGCCAAGATGGGCAAGTCTCTGTCGGGTGCGGTGTGGCTCAACCCGGAGATGCTGTCGGCCTATGATTTCTGGCAGTACTGGCGCAACACCGAGGATGCGGACGTCTCGCGCTTCCTGAAGCTCTACACGACGCTGCCGATGGACGAGATCGCACGGCTGTCGGCGCTTGGCGGCACCGAAATCAACGAGGTGAAGAAGATCCTCGCGACCGAGATCACCGCCATGCTGCACGGCCGCGACAATGCGGAACAGGCGGCCGAGACGGCGCGCAAGACCTTCGAGGAAGGTGCGCTCGCCGAAAACCTGCCGTCGATCGACGTGCCGACGGCCGAGCTCGAAGCCGGCATCGGCCTGCTCGCGCTGATGGTCCGCGCCGGCTTTGCCGGTTCGAACGGCGAGGCCCGCCGTCATATCCAGGGCGGCGCGGTGCGCGTCAACGACGTCCCGGTGAGCGACGAGCGCAGGACGGTCGGCACGGCCGAGGTAACGGCCGACAAGGTCATCAAGCTGTCGCTCGGCAAGAAGAAGCACATGCTCGTCCGCCCGGCCTGAGGCGGCAAGGCACGAGCGCGCAGCGGCCCCGGCAGCGGCGCAGAGGCCACAGCGCCATCACCCTCGCCCTTGTGGCGAGGGTCCGGGACATCGAAATGTTGGTAGATCCTCGGGATGCGATTCGCTTACCCGTGGATGACGGCCGGACCGGTGTCTCGGTCGCCACGTGCCATTACGAGCTACCGGGCAAAAGCGTCACTGAAACTCGAAAATATTGCGGAAGACGCCGGGGGCTATGATCGATAGCGGGTTGATCTGAAGCCGCGGCTGTTCGAAGGCGCCGGTCAGCTTGAAGGTGATGCCGAGCAGGCCGCGGTCGCGGCCGTTGCCGAGCAGCGCGCCGATCAGCGGCACTTCGGCGAAAAGCCGGTTCAGCCCGTAGGCCGGCATGAAGGTGCCGGTCATGTCCATCTGGCCGCGTGCGTCGCGCACCGTGCCCTGGAAAGTTGCGCCAACGGTATCGCCGCGCACCACGCCGTTTTCCACCTGCAGCGTGCCGCCCTGGCCGGCGCGCACGCGGGCAAAGCCCCGGTCGAAGCGGACCGAACTCGTATCGATCTCGCTGCGCACGGCCTGCGTCAGGCTCCTGCCGTCCTCGCCCGCCGGCGTCGAGACGATGGAGCGCAGCCGCTCCTCGCCGGCAAGCGTGAACTTGCGCACGTCGATCGAGCCGCGGTAGCCGCCGTCAGCGGCCGCCCGCAGCCGGACATTGAGAAGCCCGCCGCGCAGGTGCCGGTAGAGGTCGGTGAAGCGTGCGACGGCGCCGGCGTCGCCGCTCGTCAGTTCGATGACGCCGGCACCATTGCTCTTGTCGAGCTTGGCGACGACCGCCTGGCCGCTGTCCGTAACGGCCGCAAGGTCGAAGGCGCTGATGCGCCGGCCGGTCGTCTGGTAGCGCAGTTTGACATTGCTCAGGCCCTCGCCACCGAAGCCGAGCATGCGGTCGAGGTCGGCGCGGATCGAGAGATTGCCGCGGCTTCCCTTGCCGTCGCCATTGCCGCTATCGGCCTTCAACTGCTCCAGGACCGGCCTGACATCGGCCGACGCGCCGGTGGCGGAAACCGCATAGCCGGCCTTGTCGCGCGCCACCGTCAGGGCGAAACGGTCCTGTCCGGAGAGGCTGACGCGGGCGAAACGGGCCGAATCGAGCGCGGTGCCCGTAAATGTCATGTCGCCCGCCACGGCAAAACCGTCGCCGGAAAAGTCGAAGTCGCTGACGGTCGTTCGCCCCTCCTTCGTGCTGGCCTTGAAGGCGGCCTTGGCGGGAATGCCGCTGCCCTTGGTCCAGCCGAGCCAGGGCACGGTTACTTTGGTCCCGCGAAGGTCGGCGGCAATCTCCTGGCCGTCACCCGAACCGGTCTTGATCTCGATCGCAAGCGGCCCGTCGAGGATATCGCCGAAGCCCGGCAGCAGTTTTTCGCGCGCGGCATTGTCGAGCGTGCCGGAGGCGGTGAACTGCCGCTTGAGGCCGGATGACTTTTCGACCGGCTCGATGAGTGCCACATCCATCGGTACGCCGTCGATCTCGGCCTTCGCCTTGATCTCGGCGGTTGCCGGATTGACGTTGAAACTGCCGGTGACGGCGGTGATCTTGCGTCCCTCGATCGGCGCGTTCACATCGACATCGGACAGCTCCATGGCCGCGCTCCATTCGGGCGGCGGCGGGTTCTGGTCGCGGATCAGGCCGAAGATGCCCTTGACGTTCGCCTTGACGGTACCGCTGAAATCCTCCGGCTTGAAGCCGGTCCGCTCCAGCGCGTCGATCGGCCGATAGGTCGTGAGTTCCGCAACCGCATCGGCATTACCAGCGACGTGAATGTCCATTTCGCCCATCAGCGGCTTGGCATAGGTGTCCGGCAGCACGAAGGTGCCGCCCGTCAGCGCCACGGATCGGCCGGACGGGAAATAGGCCGTGCCGCCGGTAATGGTGATGTCCGCCCGCTCGCCATGCAGCACGAAGCGGCCGGACGTGTCGCGGATCGGCGGTATCTCGCCCGCCACGTTCAGCCGCGCGCCGTCGATGTCGAAGGAGATCTTCAGTTCGTCGCCGCGCAGTTCGACCGGCTCGCCAGGGCCGGGCAGCCTGCCCTCCGGCAGGTAGACCTCGATCCGGCCGTTGGTCACCGTGCCGCCGTTGATATTGCCGATCACCCAGTCGCGCGCCTTCTTGGCCATCCAGTAGGGCCAGAACTGCTTGACGGCGACGGCCTGCAGCCGGTCGGCGATCATGACGAAGCTGATCTCCGGCGACCCCTCGCCCAGCCGAAGCGCCAGCGACCCGGCGAGGTTGCCGCGCTCGCTGGTAAGCCCCAGTTCGTCGAACTGGAACTCGCCGGTGGCAGGCAGAAAGCGCCCGCTCGCCTTGGCGTCGAAGCGAACCGCGGATTCCGCCGTGTCGAGCGGTGCGCTGGTTGCCCCGCGCAACAGGAGGTCGATCGCAAACCCCTTCGTCGTGTCGCCCGAAATCCGGTCGAGGTCGATCACGCCGCCGGTCATCGGAAAGATCGAATCGCCGATCCGGATCGTCGAGGGCACGATTTCCATAGAGCCGCGGCCGAAATCGAAGGCGAGCGCGAGTTCGGATTGCTTGATCTCGGCGGCGATGCCGTCGGCGTAATAGGAGCCGCCCGCCGTCCGGGCAGCCAGCTTCAGGGCCGGCGCGGCATTGTCAGCGTCGCGCCGTGCAGCGACACTGACGTCGACCACGGCATCGACGCCGCCATGCAGGGCGCCATCCGGTGTGCGCGACAGGAGGAAGGCGCCAAGCGGCAGGCCCTTGATCGCCCCGTCCACGGTGGCGACCGCCCCTTCCGCGCCCTCGGCGGTCAGGTCGATTTCGCCCGGCTGGTCGTCGATCTTGTAGCTGCCGGCAATCTCCATGCGGCCGGCGACGGAGCGGTCGAAGGTGAGCGAATCGACCGTCAGCAGCACCGGCCGGTCGTCGCGACCGCTGAGCGGCAGGCCGAGGTCGGAGATGCGCACCGATTCGAGCCCGTTGCGGTTGATCATGCCGTCAACGAGATCGAGCCGCTGGAACGCCGCATCGAGATAGTCGGGCACGTCGCTGACGCGAAAGGCCGAAAGGTCGATCGGCCCGCCCTTCGGCAGGAGGCTCGGATCGATCATGGCGCCTTCGACGACCAGTTGCGACGCCGAGACACGACCGGACAGAAGCGCCAGCGGGTCGAGCACGATCGAAACGCCTGAGGTCGTCGCCAGATGCCGCCCGCTCTCGACCTCGATCAGGGCGACGTTCTCGGCTTTGAGCGCCAGTCCGTCGAAGCCGGAGAAACGCAGGACGGTGCGGTCGACCGATGCGCGATAACCGGGGCCGACGGCATTGTTGAGGGCGGTCAGCGCGCGCGTGTTCAGCGCATTGTCTGCAAAGCCCGCCTCGATGGACCCGACGACGAGAAGACCGATGACGAGCGCGAAGGCGATGACGCCGCCGAAAAGCCTGAGGAGGATCGAGCCGGTGCCGGGACCATCCGTTGCGTGCAGCACGATCGGATCATGGGCCTGCGCGGACGGAAGGTCGTGCAGGCAGACGATATCGGCCTTGCGAAACGAAACCTTCTCACCGCGGACGATGCCCATTGACCCTCAGCACTCCCTCGACCGTGCCCGCACGGTGCCCTCGACGTTCCGAATCCTCGATCCGCCGCCCATTCGACACTGGACGATTCTCGTGGCGGCAATATATCCGGGATCGCGACCGCATGACTCACAATACCGGCCAAAGAAAGGAAATCCCATGGCAGAATTGTCACCAGGCATCGAGGCGCCCGATTTTGTCTTGCCGCGCGACGGCGGCGGCACCGTGCAACTCTCGTCCCTGCGGGGCAAGCCTGTCGTCCTTTTCTTCTATCCCAAGGACGACACCGAGGCCTGCACGGCCGAATCGATCGCCTTTACCGGCCTGAAGCCGGATTTCGAGGCGGCCGGCGCCGTCGTCTTCGGATTGTCGCCGGACCCGGTCAAGAAACACGACAAGTTCGTGAAGAAGCACAGCCTCGACGTGCCGCTGCTGTCGGATGAAACCCACGAGGTGCTGGAAGCCTATGGCCTCTGGAAGGAAAAGAGCATGTACGGCCGCACCTATATGGGCGTCGAGCGCACCACGCTGCTGCTGGACGCCCAGGGCCGGATCGTGCGCATCTGGCCGAAGGTGAAGGTGCCGGGCCATGCGGAAGAGGTTCTCGAAGCCGTGAAGTCGCTTTAGGCATGGACAACAGCCCCTGTCCGACCGAGCCACTTCCACGCATCGAGAGCCTGCGCGGCGGCGCGACGATGGCGATCCTTGCGGCCGATCTGGATCTGAAGACCGAGATCGCCCAGGAGACCGCGCGGCGCTGGTTTGCGCGCCGGCTGTCGCTGCGCTCGCCGAAAGACCCGGCGCTGCCCGACAGGCCGGGACGCCCGGACCGGCCGGAACTCGTGCCGCCGCGCAACATGGAGAAGCGCTCGCTGCATACGCTGAAAGGCCGGATCGCGCTCCTCCATGCGCTCGCCCATATCGAGCTCAACGCCGTCGACCTCGCGCTCGACATCGTCGCCCGCTTCACCAGCGAGCGGGTGCCGCATTCCTTCTTCGATGGCTGGATGCAGGTCGCCTTCGAGGAGGCCAAGCATTTCCGCATGGTGCGCGACCGCCTGCGCGAACTCGGCGGCGACTATGGCGACCTTCCCGCCCATGACGGTCTCTGGCAGGCCGCACACGACACGCGCAACGACCTGACCGCACGCCTTGCCGTCGTGCCGCTCATCCTCGAGGCGCGCGGCCTCGACGTCACGCCGGCGCTTCAGGCGAAGATGCGCGAGACCGGCGACATCGCGAGCGCCGAGGTGCTTGACGTCATCTACAACGACGAGAAGGGGCATGTCGCCGTCGGGGCAAAATGGTTCCGCTTCCTCTGCGCCCGCGAGCGGAAGGACCCGTCGAAGACGTTCCGGGATCTGGTGCGGGCGAATTTCCGCGGCCCCCTGAAGCCGCCCTTCAACGACGTGGCGCGCGCCGAGGCCGGCCTCACCCCGTCCTTCTACCGCTCGCTCGTTTCCGTCAGCCAAAGCTGATTTCCGCGTCCCGACCCCTCGATAAAAAAGGCTTTGTTAACCTTAACAGGATGTAATTGCCGGCAACCAGCGCGTGGATTGGCGAGTGTCGGGAGTTTAGGGTGGCGGAGCGTCCGGAAAACCGCGTATTCGGAAAGCGCGAACAGCAGCACATCATCATTCTGGCCAGCGGCGACCGCATCCGTCACATGACGGTGCGCCCGTGGATGCTGGCGATCGCCTTCTGTTTCGCCGCGACCTTCTCGATCGGCTATCTCGCCGCGACCTCCTATCTGGTGCTGCGCGACGACCTGATCGGCGCGACGATGGCGCGACAGGCGCGCATGCAGCACGACTACGAGGACCGCATTGCCGCCCTCCGCGCCCAGGTCGATCGCGTCACCAGCCGCCAGCTTCTCGACCAGCAGGTCGTCGAGGAGAAGGTCGAGAAACTGATGCGCCAGCAGCTTGCGCTGTCCGAACGCAACGGCAAGCTCGATTCGCTGCTGAGCCGCGCGGCAAGCGCCGGCGTCTCCGGGACGGACGACCTGCCGGTGCCGGAAGAACGCCCCCTCGCCTACGAAAAACGCGCCGATGCGGGCGCTGGCCTGACCGCCATCGAAAGCCTGATGGCCGGCGCGGCGTCGGAAAAGGCGAAGACGGCCAATCGCGGCGCGCTTGCCTATGTGCCCGTCACGGGCGAATCGGTTGCCGACCGGGCGGACCGGCTGTTTTCGAAAGTGACGCTGTCGCTGAAGGACATCGAACACCGGCAGCTTTCGCGCATCCAGTCGCTGACGGCAGGTGCCGCGCAGACGGCGGACGCCATCCACGGCATCGTGCGCCGCACCGGCTTCGAGATCGGCGAGCAGGCGGCCTTGCCAACAAACCGCGACCCGTCGCTCGCCATCGGCGGCCCCTTCGTCGAACCGGATGACACGACCGCCTTCGAAGGCTCGCTGGTCGAACTCGACCAGGCGCTGGAGCGGCTCGATACGATGCGCAGCATGGTGCGCAAGCTGCCCTTCGCCAATCCATCGCCGGCGAGCAGCATTACAAGCCGATTCGGCAACCGGACCGACCCCTTCCTCGGCCGCCTTGCGCTCCATGCCGGAATCGACTTTCGCGCCCGTGTCGGCACCAAGATCCGGGCGACGGGTGCCGGCAAGGTGGTCACGGCGGGACGCAACGGCGGTTACGGCAACATGGTGGAGATCGACCACGGCCAGGGCATTGCCACGCGTTACGCCCACCTCTCGCGCGTTCTCGTTTCCGAGGGCGACGAGGTGGAGGCCGGCACGATCGTCGGCCTCTCCGGCTCGACCGGCCGTTCGACGGGGCCGCACCTGCACTACGAGGTGCGCCGCAACGGCCGCGCGATCGACCCGATGCGCATGCTGACGGCGGGCATGAAGCTGACGAACTATATGGACTGACGTTACGTCAATCTCCCGGAAGAGTTGCGGATTTCTCGCGGAAGCTCTTCGTCTTGTTATCGAATTCTTTCGAATCCGGCATTTCCTTGACTTTCCGGCGCTTTCAGCCTATGTGCGCTGCATCCAGCGATACGCATGCAAGCTGAAACTCGAACGTTCGCAAGAACCGGAACGGAAACAGATTTCCCTTTGACAACTTTTTCAGATCTTGGCCTGAGCCAAAAGGTACTCTCCGCCGTCACCGACGCCGGCTACACGATCCCGACCCCGATCCAGGCAGGCGCCATACCGCCAGCCCTCCAGCGCCGCGATATTCTGGGCATCGCGCAGACCGGTACGGGCAAGACGGCCTCCTTCGTTCTGCCCATGCTGACGCTGCTCGAAAAGGGCCGTGCCCGGGCGCGCATGCCGCGCACGCTGATCCTCGAGCCGACACGCGAACTGGCCGCCCAGGTCGCCGAGAACTTCGAGAAATACGGCAAGAACCACAAGCTCAACATCGCGCTCCTGATCGGCGGCGTGTCCTTCGACGAGCAGGACCGCAAGCTTGAACGCGGCGCCGATGTGCTGATCTGCACGCCCGGCCGCCTGCTCGACCATTGCGAGCGCGGCAAGCT
>CAMPIK010000095.1 GCA_946886325.1 uncultured Shinella sp. | reverse complement strand
CGCCGGATTGCCTCGTCACCTGCAACGACAACATGGCGATCGGCGCCTATCGCGCCATCCACGAACTGGGCCTGCGCATCCCAGATGACATAGCGGTTGCAAGCTTCAACGATATCCCGGTCGCGCAGTTTCTCGCCCCGCCGCTCTCGACCGTCAAGATCCCGGCGGAACTGATCGGCGAGACGGCGGTCGATCTGCTGCTGGAACGCATCGCCGGCCGCGACCTCGGCAAGAAGGTGACGCTTGCCACCGAAATCGTCTGGCGGGACAGTTGCCGGAAGCCGGAATGACGCCGGAATTGCGAACCGAATCAAAGACGAAGTAAAAATTTACTGAAATTATTGCATTCGACCCTGTTTTAGGGAATACTCCCATTCGAGGCAGGGAGGACTGCCTTTGGAACCTTCTGGGAGGAAGCAATGACCGTGAACATCACCACGCGCCTGGCGCGCGTCGGCGCCCTTGCCCTGGCGGGCGTCAGCCTGCTCGCCGTGACGGCGGCTGAAGCCAAGGAAATCACCATCTGGTGCTGGGACCCGAACTTCAACGTCGCCATCATGAAGGAAGCCGGCGAGCGCTACACCAAGATGCATCCCGACGTGACCTTCAACGTCGTCGATTTCGCCAAGGCCGACGTCGAGCAGAAGCTGCAGACGTCGCTGTCGTCGGGCACGACCGATGCGCTGCCGGATATCGTGCTCATCGAGGACTACGGCGCGCAGAAATATCTCCAGTCCTTCCCCGGCGCCTTTGCCGCACTCTCCGACACGGTCGACTATTCCGGCTTCGCTCCCTACAAGGTCGAGCTGATGACGCTGGACGGCAAGGTCTACGGCATGCCGTTCGATTCCGGCGTGACCGGCCTCTACTACCGCAAGGACTATATCGAGCAGGCCGGCTTCAAGCCGGAGGACATGCAGAACCTCACCTGGGACCGCTTCATCGAGATCGGCAAGGAAGTCGAAGCGAAGACCGGCAAGAAGATGATGGGCCTCGACGTCAATGACGCCGGCTTCGTGCGCATCCTCATGCAGTCGGGCGGCGGCTGGTATTTCGACGCCGACGGCAACCTGTCGATCGAGGGCAACCCGGCGCTGAAGGCCGCACTCGAGACCGAGCAGAAGATCCTCCAGGCCGGCGTCTACAAGCCGGCGGCCGGCTGGACCGAATGGGTCTCGACCTTCACCTCCGGCGACGTCGCGACGGTCACGACAGGTGTCTGGATCACCGGCACCGTCAAGGCGCAGGCCGACCAGGCCGGCAAGTGGGGCGTGGCGCCGATCCCGACACTCGGCATCGAGGGTGCGGCCAATGCCTCCAACCTCGGCGGCTCGAGCTGGTACGTGCTGGAAAGCTCGGAAGAAAAGGCCGAGGCGATCGACTTCCTCAACGCGATCTATGCCAAGGACGTCGACTTCTACCAGAAGATCCTGACCGAGCGCGGCGCGGTCGGCTCGCTGATGGCGGCCCGCGAGGGTGCGGCCTATGGCGCGGCCGACGAGTTCTTCGGCGGCGAGAAGGTCTGGCAGAACTTCTCCGACTGGCTCGCCAAGGTTCCGTCCGTCAATTACGGCATCTTCACCAACGAGGTCGATACCGCGGTCACGGCAAACCTGCCGGCGCTCGCCAACGGCACGCCGGTCGACGAGGTGCTGAAGGCGATCCAGGGCCAGGCCGAAGGCCAGATCCAGTAACAAAATCCTCCCCGGACAGGGCGGCTCCCCGCCCTGTCGCCTCGGGCGGGTGCGTCACAAGCGCATGCGCCCGCTTTTCTCCACGCGCATGCGGTTCATCTACCGACGGATGACCGCGTCGATCGCAGGAAACGGCAGGATGACCATGGCAATCGCAGAGACCGGCAGCAAATCCCGCGGACTGAAACGCTACTACGACGTCAACGGCTGGCTGTTCGTCGCGCCCGCCCTGCTGCTGATTTCCGTCTTCCTCGTCTATCCGATCTTCCGGTCGCTGTTCCTGTCGCTCTATTCCGGCCGCGGCATGATGATGAAGTTCGCCGGCTTCGGGAACGTCGTCCGGCTCTGGAACGACCCGGTCTTCATCCATGCGCTTTCAAACACCGTGATTTTCTTCGTGGTGCAGGTACCGATCATGATCCTGCTGGCGCTGATGCTGGCGGCGATCCTCAACAATGACCGCCTGAAGTTCATCGGCTTTTTCCGCACCGCCATCTTCCTGCCCTGCGTCGCCTCGCTGGTTGCCTACTCCATCCTCTTCAAGAGCATGTTCTCGGTCGACGGCGTGGTGAATTCGGCGCTGATGGCTGTCGGCCTGATCGACGTACCGATCGGCTGGCTGACCGACACCTTCTGGGCGAAGGTGCTGGTCATCCTGGCGCTCACCTGGCGCTGGACCGGCTACAACATGATCTTCTATCTCGCGGCGATGCAGAACATCGACAAGTCGATCTACGAGGCGGCGCGCATCGACGGCGTGCCGGCCTGGGCGCGCTTTGTGCATCTCACCATTCCAATGCTGAAGCCGGTCATTCTCTTCACCACCGTCATCTCGACGATCGGCACGATCCAACTTTTCGACGAGGTCTACAACCTCACCGAAGGGCGCGGCAGCCCGGCCAATTCCACGCTGACCCTGTCGCTCTACATCTACAACCTGACCTTCCGCTTCATGCCGAACTTCGGCTACGCGGCGACCATCTCCTACGTCATCGTCATCATGGTGGCGGCGCTCTCCTTCCTGCAATTCTATGCCGCGAGGGACCGCAAATGACCCAGTCCCGTTTCGCGCGCCTGCTGCCCGACGTCCTGCAGTATCTCGTCCTCTCGGTCGCGGCCTTCCTCTCGATCTTCCCCTTCCTCTGGATGGTGATCGGCGCCACCAATTCGTCCGGCGACATCATCAAGGGCAAGACGAGCTTCGGTGCCGCGCTGTCCACCAATGTCACCAACTTCTTCACGCTGGTCGACGTGCCGCTGGTCTTCTGGAATTCGGCGAAGGTGGCGATCCTCGCGACCGTTCTGACGCTGATCGTCTCGTCGCTTGCCGGCTACGGCTTCGAGATGTTCCGCTCGAAATTCCGCGAGCGCATCTATTCCGTCGTGCTGCTGACGCTGATGGTGCCCTTCGCGGCGCTGATGATCCCGCTCTTCATGATGATGGCGCGCGGCGGGCTGATCAACACGCATCTGGCAATCCTGCTGCCGACGATCGCCTCCGCCTTCATCATCTTCTATTTCCGCCAGGCGACGAAGGCCTTCCCGACCGAGCTTCGCGACGCGGCCAAGGTCGACGGGCTGAAGGAGTGGCAGATTTTCCTGTTCATCTATGTGCCGGTGATGCGCTCGACCTATGCGGCGGCCTTTGTCATCGTCTTCATGACGGCCTGGAACAACTATCTCTGGCCGCTCATCGTGCTGCAATCGAACGAGACGAAGACGATCACGCTGGTCATCTCCTCGCTCGCCTCCGCCTACTACCCCGACTACGGCGTCGTCATGATCGGCACGATCCTCGCGACCCTACCGACGCTCGCGGTCTTCTTCCTCATGCAACGTCAATTCGTCCAGGGCATGCTGGGCTCGGTCAAATAGGAATGGAAATGCGTTCTGTCGCCAATTTCAATGAAGGCTGGATTTTCCTCGACGGCTTCGATGCGGCGAAGGCCGGCATGGTGCAGGACGGCGAAAGCGTTCACCTGCCGCACACCGCCGTCGAACTGCCGTTCAACTATTTCGACGAGGCGAGCTACCAGCGCGCCTTCACCTACCAGAAGAACATCGCCTGGGACCCGGCCTTTGCCGGTCGGGAAGTGGTGCTCCGCTTCGACGGCGCGATGGCGGATTCGGTCGTCTATCTGAACGGCGAGCGTATCGCCGCGCACCGGGACGGCTACACGCCGTTTTCGGCGCGGCTGACCGACCTGATGGCCGAGGGCGACAACCTCTTGACCGTTAAGATCGACGGCAGCGAGAACCCTGAGATCCCGCCCTTCGGCGGCCGTATCGACTACCTCACCTATGCCGGCATCTATCGCGACGTCTGGCTGACGACGTCGGCCCCGGTCTTCATCGACAAGGTGAAGATCGAGACCGGCAATGTGCTTTCCGACGCCAAGTCGCTGTCGGCGCGCATCGACATCGCGGACCCATCCGGCAAGGGCATCGCCGGCACGGTGACGGCATCCCTTCTTGCCGCCGACGGGACCGTTTTGCGGGAGGCGAGCGTCGCGGTGAACGGCCCGCAGGCCACCATCGCGATGCACGATCTCACCGGCCTGTCGCTCTGGGACATCGACGCACCGAACCTCTACCGGCTGGAAGTAGCGCTTGAGACGGCGCAGGGCAGCGACAGCGTCACCGAGACCTTCGGCTTCCGCACGGCCGAGTTCACCACCGAGGGCTTCCTGCTCAACGGCCGCAAGCTCAAGATCCGCGGGCTGAACCGCCACCAGGCCTATCCCTATGCCGGCTATGCCATGGGCCGCGCGGCGCAGGAGCGCGATGCGGAGATCCTGAAGCACGAGCTGAGATGCAACCTCGTGCGCACCTCGCACTATCCGCAATCGAAGTGGTTCCTCGATCATTGCGACAGGCTCGGCCTGCTCGTCTTCGAGGAAATCCCCGGCTGGCAGCATATCGGCGGCGAGGCCTGGAAGGCGGAATCGATCGAGAACGTGCGCCGCATGATCGAGCGCGACTGGAACCATCCCTCGATCATCATCTGGGGCGTGCGCATCAACGAATCGGGCGACTCCCACGACTTCTACGCCGAGACGAACCGGCTGGCGCGCGAACTGGACCCGACCCGCCAGACCGGCGGCGTGCGTTTCATCACCGACAGCGAGTTCCTCGAAGACGTCTATACGATGAACGACTTCATCCTCGGCAACGAGGAACTGCCGGGCGCCAACCGTCCGCGCACGGCGCTGCGCCCGCAGCAGGAATGCACCGGGCTGTCCCGCATCGTTCCCTACATGATCACGGAATATGGCGGGCACATGTACCCGACCAAGATCTACGACCAGGAGCAGCGGCAGGCCGAGCACGTGCGCCGGCATCTCGAAGTGCTGAACGCCACCTATGGCGACCCGCAGATCGCCGGCTGCGTCGGCTGGTGCATGTTCGACTACAACACCCACAAGGACTTCGGCTCCGGCGACCGCATCTGCCATCACGGCGTGATGGACATGTTCCGCGAGCCGAAATTCGCGGCTTACGCCTATGCCAGCCAGTGCGAACCATCCGAGGCGGTGGTGATGAAGCCGGTCACCTTCTGGGCGCGCGGCGAGCGCAACATCGGCGGCGTGCTGCCGCTGATCGTGCTGACGAACTGCGACGAGGTGGAACTGCGCTACGGCTCGCTCGTCAAGCGCGTCGGCCCGGACCGCGAGGCCTTCCCGCACCTGCCGCATGCGCCCGTCGTCATCGACCACAGGCATTTCAGCAAGGACGAGCTCGGCGTCTGGGGCATGAAATGGGAAGACGTGACCTTCACCGGCTATGTCGATGGCGAGGCCGTGGCAAAGCTGGAAATGGCCGCCGATCCTGTGCCGACGACGCTTCAGGTGGTCGCCGATGCGCAAACGGTTGAAGCGACGACGCGCGACACGGTCCGCGTCATCATTCGCGCGCTCGACCAGAAGGGCAACAAGCTACCCTTCCTCAACGATGTCGTCTCGATCGCGGTTTCGGGCGCCGCCGAGCGCATCGGCCCGGCAAGCGTCGCGTTGCAGGGCGGGGCAACCGGCTTCTGGCTTCGGGCGACCGGACAGGCGGGAGAGATCACCGTGACCGTCACCACGACGCGGCTCGGGACAAAGACGCTGACGCTGACCGCCGTTTGACAGCCGGCTAACGAAAGGGAGGAACAGGCCGCATGAGCGATCTCACACTGGAGGCGGTGCGCAAATCCTATGGCAGCCTGGAGGTCATCAAGGGCGTCGATCTCGACATCAAGTCGGGCGAGTTCGTCGTCTTCGTCGGCCCCTCCGGCTGCGGGAAGTCGACGCTGCTGCGCATGATCGCGGGGCTGGAGGACATCACGTCAGGCACGCTGAAGATCGGCGGCGAGACGATGAACGATGTCGATCCGTCGAAGCGCGGCATCGCCATGGTCTTCCAGTCCTATGCGCTTTATCCGCATATGACGGTGCGCGAGAACATGGGCTTTGCGCTGCGCTTCGCCGGCGTGCCGAAGGCCGAGATCGCGCGGCAGGTCGAGGAAGCCGCCCGCATCCTCGAACTGGAACCGCTTCTCGACCGCAAGCCGAAGCAACTGTCCGGCGGCCAGCGCCAGCGCGTTGCGATCGGCCGGGCGATCGTGCGCCACCCCAGGGTCTTCCTCTTCGACGAGCCGCTGTCGAACCTTGACGCGGAACTGCGCGTGCATATGCGCATCGAGATCGCCAAGCTGCACAAGACGCTGGCGACGACAGTCATCTATGTCACGCACGACCAGGTCGAGGCGATGACGCTGGCCGACAAGATCGTCGTGCTGCGCGCCGGCGTCGTCGAGCAGGTCGGCTCGCCGCTCGATCTTTACGACGATCCCGAAAACCTCTTCGTTGCGGGTTTCATCGGCTCGCCGAAGATGAACTTCTTTCCCGGCAAGGTCGAAGACATTTCCGAAGGGCGGCTGACGGTTCGCCTGAACGATGTACCCGACACCGTTCTGACACTGCCGCCGCCGCAGGCACCGCTGAAGGCCGGGGACACTCTGACGGTCGGCATCCGTCCGGAACATTTCGACGACAGCGGCGAAGGCCGGCTCGACCTGACGATCGACATGCTGGAGCATCTGGGCGGCGAGACCTTCGCCTATGCCCGCCACGGCTCCGGCGATCTGGTCATCGTCGAGACGAAGAACGGGCGGGCCTTGAAGTCTGGCGACAAGCTCGAGGCCCGTTTCGATCCGGCACGGGCGCTGCTCTTCGGGCCTGATGGAAAGCGGCTTCGCTGATTTCGGCGCTTTTCGACGACCTACAGGAAATCATCGATGAAAACTGAGGGTGACGGCAAAGCGCCGTCCCGGCCTTGCAAGCGCCGCCTTCCCATGTAGGATCGCGACCGCGCGCTCCGGGCGCGCTTTCTCGAACCGCACCGCGCGATAGCCCAACCGGGCGACTTTCCCGCGCCACAAGGACACCGTCTTGCACGCCCCTCTCCGCAATGCCTTCAACACCTCGTTCTCGGCCTTTCTCTTCGACATGGACGGCACGATCCTGAACTCGATCGCCGCCGCCGAGCGCGTCTGGTCCGGATGGGCGCGGCGGCATGGCCTCGATGTCGAGACCTTCCTGCCGACCATGCATGGCAAGCGCGGCATCGATACGATCCGCCAGCTTGCGCTGCCGGGCGTGGACGCCGAGGCCGAGGCCAAAGAGATCGAGCGGCTGGAGATCGAGGATGTCGCCGGCGTCGTGCCGATCCCCGGCGCAATCGATTTTCTGAACGCCCTGCCGGCGGATCGCTGGGCGATCGTTACCTCCTCGCCGGTGCGGCTGGCCAAGGCCCGCCTCGCGGCTGCCGGCATGCCCGTCCCGAAGGTCATCGTGACCGCCGAGGACGTCACCGTCGGCAAGCCGGCGCCGGACGGCTATCTGCTGGGTGCCAAACGGCTCGGCGTCGATCCCGCCGAGTGCCTCGTGTTCGAAGATGTGGCCGCGGGCGTTCTGGCCGGCGAAGGTGCGGGGGCGAGCGTGCTCGTCATCGGCGCGACGCATACGCATCCGCTCGAAACGGCCCATGCCACGATCACCGACTATCGCGACGTGGTGCTCCAGAAAAGCGATGGCTCGCTCCGCCTGCTGCGCGCCGCCTAGCGGGTGCCCTCAGAGAGGTCTCTCAGGCGGATGCGGCGGTGACGGGCATCTCCCCGGCGCGGCGCAGCCGGCGGGACGCGACGACCGACACGGTGTACCAGATCGCATAGGCGCCTGCGGCGCCGGCAATGCCATCAACGGCATAGTGCCAGCCGAGGTGGATCGATCCCACGA
>CAMPIK010000094.1 GCA_946886325.1 uncultured Shinella sp. | reverse complement strand
CCGCCGTTTCCTCGACGGACGCCGCCTGCTTTTCGGTGCGCCGGGCAAGATCGTCGGCGGCGGAGCGGATTTCCCGCGCGCCGGCGGCGATCGTGTTGGCATTGCCGCCGACCGCGTTCATGGCGTCGTGCAGGCGCACGACCGCGTCGTTGAAGTCCCGGCGGACGGTTTCCATCGAGGGGACGAAGGGCGTCGGCAGGTTCTGGGTGAGATCGCCGTCCGAAAGCGCCTTCAGGCCCGCGCCGAGCGAATTGATCGCCGACATGCGCTCGGAGACGTCGGTCGCGAACTTGACGACCTTGCAGACCTTGCCATTCAGGTCCCGGATCGGATTGTAGGCCGCCTGGATCCAGATTTCCTTGCCACCCTTGCCGTAGCGCACGAATTCGTTCGAGTTGAAATGGCCCTCGGCAAGGCTTTTCCAGAAACCGGCATATTCGGCGCTGCGGGCATAGTCCGGATCGCAGAACATGCTGTGATGCTTGCCCTTGATCTCGGCAAGCTGGTAGCCGACGGTCGCGCAGAAATTCTCGTTGGCATCGAGGATTTCGCCGGTCGGGGTGAATTCGATGACGGCCTGCGAGCGCGAGATCGCATCCAGCTTGCTCGCGTCTTCCGCCGCGCGCATCTTCGCCGCCGTGATGTCGGTGGCGAACTTGATGACCTTGTGGACCTTGCCGCCTTTCAGCACCGGATTGTAGGACGCCTGGATCCAGATTTCCTTGCCGCCCTTGCCGTAGCGCTTGTAGCTGTTCGAGTCGTATTCGCCCTTGGCGAGCCGCAGCCAGAAATCACGATAGTCCGCAGATGCGGCATAGGCCGGGTCGCAGAACATGCGGTGATGCTGGCCGACGATCTCCTTCAGGCCATAGCCGACCGCCTGGCAGAAATTCTCGTTGGCCGTCAGGATGTGCCCCGTCGGATCGAACTGGATGACGGCCTGCGAGCGCGAGATCGCGTCGAAGATCCGGCCGGTATCCGTGGACGTCGAAAAATTCAGCATGATCATTCCCTCATTGTCATGCCGTGCTCGACGGCAACGATTGTCGTTCCCCACCTGATTTCATTCGTCGACCGGGCAGCCGGTATCGATCGCGAACACGGCGTGTGTTCGCGTCTTCCCGTCGGCCGCAATCGCCTCGATCGCACGGCCTCATGCCTGCTTCGGAATTGTCGTATTGCAATTTATGCTAGTGCTAACAGTCTTAACAGTCGGTATACGGGGTGTCATTACTATTTGGATGTATTATATTACAATAACTTACGTGATTCTTGGCGTGCGCCCATCTGACGTTACGTCATGGTATGCGGAAGATCGAATCGGAAATACATTTATAGGTTGTAGCTCGTTGCGCCGGAGACGGTCCATCCGGGCCGAAACGCAAGGAAGCCGCCCGCGATGTCGCGGACGGCTTCCTTGCTGGAGACTGATGTCGGGTGGGTGGCCGTCAGGCGGCCAGATCTTCGATGTCGCGCTCCTTGAACATGCGCGAAAGGTTGAGGAAGCAGATCATGCCGTTTTCGTGGGCGATGATGCCTTCCGCATAGACCTTGTCGAACGACGTCGTGACTTCCGGAACCGGCTGGATCTGGTCGGCACCGATGGTCAGGATATCCGACACCCGGTCGACGACGAGGCCGACGACCATGCTGTGCACTTCGGCGACGACGATCGCGCTGCGTTCGTTGGCCTCGGTGCTCTTCATGCCGAGCTTATGGGCGAGGTCGATGATCGGGATGACCGTGCCGCGCAGGTTCATCACGCCGATGACATCGGCCGGCGAGTGCGGGATGGGGGTCGATGGCGCCCAGCCGCGGATTTCACGGATCGTCGTCGTCTTCACGCAGAATTCCTGTTCGTGAAGCCGGAAGGCGATGATTTCCAGGGATTCGCCGGAAACTCCGGCCGTCTTGATCGTCGTCATCAGAATTCTTCCCAGTTGTCCTGTCGCAGCGCCGCTGCTGTTTGACCGCTCATGGCACGCGCCGGCCGACGAACATTCGTCGGGGAAGGCGACGGACCGGTTTCGGACCCGCGGTGGACATCCGACATCCGCGCAACCGAACCGCCCGCATCGATCCTGAACTGCGACACGACCTGGAAGAGGGCATCTGCCTCCCGTGCCAGGCCATGGCTCGCGGCCGTGGATTGTTCGACCATCGCGGCGTTCTGCTGCGTACCTTGGTCCATCGTATTCACGGCCTGGTTAATTTCTTTCAAACCTGTCGCCTGTTCGCGTGCCGCTTCGACGATTGCCGTTACATTGGTGTTTATTTGCTTAACCTGATCGACGATCTTTTCGAGGGACGTCCCCGTCTCGCCGACGAGTGCGACGCCGGCGCGAACCTGTTCGCCGGAGGTGTTGATCAGCGTCTTGATCTCCTTGGCGGCATTGGCGGAGCGTTGCGCCAGTTCGCGCACTTCCTGCGCCACCACCGCAAAGCCCTTGCCCGCCTCGCCCGCACGGGCAGCCTCGACGCCGGCGTTCAGCGCCAGAAGGTTGGTCTGGAAGGCGATCTCGTCGATCACGCCGATGATGTTGGAAATCTCGCGCGAGGAGGATTCGATCGCGCCCATGGCGGCAACGGCCTTGCCAACGACGGCGCCGGAATGTTCGGCATTCCTCCGCGCTTCGACGACCAGTGCGCCGGCCTCGTCGGCGCGGCGGCTGGAATCGCTGACGGCAGTCGATATCTGTTCGAGTGCGGCAGCGGTCTCCTCGACGGAGGATGCCTGCTGTTCCGTGCGGCGCGACAGATCGTCGGCGGCGCCGCGGACTTCGTTGGAGCCGGATTTGATCGCCGTCGCATTCTGCGCGACGACGCTGATCGCGCCGTTCAGACGATCTGTCGCGTCGTTGAAATCGTGGCGCAATTGTTCGAGCGTCGGCGGAAACGATGTCGCGATCTTCATGGTGAGATCGCCCTCGGCAAGAGCCTGGAGCGCGCCGCCCAGTTGCTCGACGGCGCTCACCCGGCCGGTGACATCGGTTGCGAATTTCACCACCTTCACGACCCGACCGCGGGCGTCGAGGATCGGATTGTAGGAGGCCTGGATGACGACCTTACGGCCGTTCTTGCCGATGCGGGGAAATTCGGCGGCGATGAATTCGCCCTTGCGCAGCCTTTCCCAGAACCTTGCATATTCGGTGCTGGCGCAGAACTGCGGATCGCAGAACATCGCGTGATGGCGTCCCTTGATCTCCTCGAGCCTGTAGCCGAGCGTCTCGAGGAAATTCTCGTTTGCTGTCAGGATGTCGCCATTCGGCGTGAATTCGATGACGGCCTGCGACCGGGAGAGCGCGTCCAGCTTGCCCTTGTCCTCGACGCTGCGGCATTTGGCGGCCGTGATGTCGCTGGCGATCTTGACGACCTGATAGGGGCGCCCGCCACGCAGCACGGGGTTGTAGGAGGCCTGTATCCAGACCTCGCGGCCGCCCTTGCCGAGCCGGCGGAATTCGCCGGAATCGAAAGTGCCTTCGCCGAGTCTCTGCCAGAACGCGGCATAGTCGGCTTCCGATATGTCCGCGGGATCGACGAACATGCGGTGATGTTTGCCGACGATTTCTTCCGCCTTGTAGCCCATCGCTTCGCAGAAGGCGGCATTGGCGGAGAGAATGTTGCCCTTGAGATCGAAGGTGATGATGGCCTGTGAACGGTCGAGGGCCGCGAGCACGCGTGCCGCACCGCCGCCGAATGAAAAGAGAGTCCTGCCCATAATGTCCTCTTTTGGTCGGACGCAGAATCGCAGCCGGCGCCGGCCGGCGCGCTTGCCGGCGTCGCCATGAATTTCTGTCGATGGAAGTCGTTGAAGCGTGTGCACCACGCTCTTGGAAATTGGACCGTCAGCGACGGCCTGGCCTTCACCGGCCCGCATGCGCCGCATCATGCTCCGTTGCCGGATGCGCATGGGTGCTAGATATCGGGGGTTTGCCTAAACAGAAGTTTAACTTTGTCGTTAAGTCGACAAGGAAAGTTATAAAATAAAACAGTACCCAATTTTGGCCAAAGGCTGCGGCGTCCGTCGCAATCGGACGGACGCCGCGGCCCTTGCTTCAGTCTCGCAGGACGGTCTCGAACTGCTCGACCGCCCAGTCGACTTGTTCCGGCGTGATGACGAGCGGTGGTGCGATGCGGATCGTGTGGCCGTGGGTATCCTTGGCCAGGATGCCGCGTTCCTTCAGCGCCTCGCAATATTTGCGCGCCCCGCCGGCAGCCGGATCGAGTTCGACGGCGAGCATCAGGCCGCGGCCGCGCACGTCCTTGATGATGTTCGAGCGGATGCCCGTCAGCCCCTGCTGGAACCGCTCCCCCATCCGGGCGGAATTGCCGATCATGTCTTCTTCCGTTAGCACGCGAAGCGCGGCACGGGCGATGGCGCAGGCAAGCGGATTGCCGCCGAAGGTCGATCCGTGCTGTCCGGGCTTCAGGACGCCGAGGACTTCGGTGTTCGAGAGCACCGCGGAAACCGGATAGAAGCCGCCTGAAAGCGCCTTTCCGACGAGCGTCACGTCCGCCTCGATGCCTTCGTGCTCTTCGGCCAGAAGCTTGCCGGTGCGGCCGAGGCCGGTCTGGATTTCGTCGAGGATCAGCGTGATGCCGTGCTCTGTGCAGAGTTGGCGCACGGACGGCATGTAGCCCGCGGGCGGTATGATGACGCCGGCTTCGCCCTGGATCGGTTCGATCAGGAAGGCGACGGTGTTTTCGTTGATCGCGGCGCGGAAGGCTTCGAGATCGCCATAGGGCACGGTGCGGAAACCCGGTGCAAAGGGGCCGAAACCGGTGCGCGCGTCCGGATCGGTCGAGAAGCCGACGATGCCCATCGTGCGGCCATGGAAGTTGTCGGAGCAGACGATGATCTCCGCCTTGTTCTCCGCAACGCCCTTGACCTCGTAGCCCCACTTGCGCACGGCCTTGATCGCCGTCTCGACGGCCTCGGCGCCGGAGTTCATCGGCAGGATCTTGTGCGATCCGGTGAGTGCTGCGATCTCCTCGTAGAAATGCGCGAGCTGGTCGTTGCGGAAGGCGCGCGAGGTCAGCGTCAGCTTGCCCGCCTGCTCGATCATCGCCGCCATGATCTTCGGATGGCAATGGCCCTGGTTGACGGCGGAATAGGCCGAGAGGCAGTCGAGATAGCGATTGCCGTCGACATCCCAGACATAGACGCCTTCGCCCCGCGACAGCACCACGTCGATGGGCTTGTAGTTGTGCGCTCCGAGGCGATGTTCGGTTGCGATCAGGCTGGCGGTCGACGGGCTCATGGGGTCCTCCGGATGACTGTTTCAGGCGCTGCGCGTCGGCCGGTCGAGAATGCGGCGGCCGAACAGGCTTGCGGTGAGTTCGACGAGAATGCGGGCGCTCTTGCCGCGGTCGTCGAGGAACGGGTTCAGTTCGACAAGATCGAGCGAGGCGACGAGGCCGCTGTCGCAGAGCATTTCCATGATCAGGTGCGCCTCGCGGAAAGTCGCGCCGCCGGGAACGGTCGTGCCGACGCCGGGGGCGAAGTCCGGATCGAGGAAATCGACATCGAGGCTGACATGCAGCAGACCGTTGGCCGCTTTCACGGTTGCGATGACCTCGTGCATGATATGCGCCATGCCGGTCTCGTCGATGGCGCGCATGTCGTAGACATTGACGCCTGCCGTCGCGATTTCCTCGCGCTCGCGCGCATCGACGGAGCGGATGCCGATCTGGAAGACCTGTTTCGGATCGACCAGCGGACGATCCCTGTCGAGGATCGGCGCGAACTCGGCCCTGCCGCAGAAGAAGGCGACCGGCATGCCGTGCATGTTGCCGGAGGGCGAGGTCTCGGGCGAGTTGAAATCTGCGTGGGCATCGAGCCAGAGCACGAAGAGCGGGCGGTTCTGCTCGGCCGCGTGGCGCGCCATGCCGGAGACGGAGCCCATGGAAAGGGCGTGATCGCCGCCGAGGATCACCGGGACCTGGCCGGTGCGTGCCGCCTCGTGCACGGCGCGATCGAGTTCGCGCGTGAAGGCGCCGACGGTCTGCAGGTTGTTGGCGCCCTTGTGATTGGCAAGGTCACGGGCGGGCATCGGACGCACGTCACCCTCGTCGGTCACGGTGTGGCCGAGGGCGGCGAGCGTGCTTTCGATTTCCGCGATGCGCAGGGCCGCCGGCCCCATCGCGCAGCCGCGGCGGCCGGAGCCTTCTTCGAGCGGCGCGCCGATCAGCGCGATCTTCTTCATTGTCGTTGCCATGGTATCCCCGCAGGTTTGCGTTCGCGCCGGGTCTTGCCGGTCTTTCAATGATTATGCCGCGCCAGCCTGTTGGCAAAAAGCAGAAAAACCGTCAGAAAGACGCAAAGATTCTGCAAAATGAAAAGGCCGCCGATACATTATGGTCAGTCTCGACGACCTCGATCATGCGCTGATCAGCGCGCTCAGGCACAATGCGCGCATACCGGTGTCGTCGCTGGCGGCGATGACGGGTGCGTCGCGCGCCACGGTGGCGGCGCGGATCGACCGGCTTCTCCAGTCGGGAACGATCGCCGCCTTCACCATCCGGACGGGCGCCGAACTGACCGGAAGCGGCGTGCGCGCCATCGTGATGATCGAGGTCCACGGCAAGATGGCCGACCGGGTCGCCACGCAGCTTCGCGGCCTGCCGCAGGTGCGCGCGCTTCATTCGACCAACGGGCGCTGGGATTTCATTGCGGAACTGGAGGACAAGGATCTCGGCACCTTCGACGAGACGCTGCGCCGCATCCGCCTGATCGACGGCATCACGGTGACCGAGACGAACATTCTCCTCAAGACGAGCAAGAGCGGCCTCGCATAGGCCGCGCTCAATATTCCTTTTCGTAGAAGATGCCTGCCGCGCCGCCGTTGGTGCCCGCTTCGCCGCGCAGCTTTACGCCGCGGCCGATGTCCAGATTGATGGCCGCCTTGCCGCCGCCCGACTCCGAGTCCTGGCTGAGTTCAAGGTAGGTGCGCTTGTTGAGATACTTGCCGGCAGTCACTTCCGCGCGGCCTTCCGCATCCGTTGTGATGTCGAGATCGTCCACGCCGAGCTTGCTGCGCAGCCCGTCGAGCAGGCCGCCGCCGCGCCCGCCCGCGAGCTGGCTGACGGCGCTCGCCAGCTGCGCAATCTGGATAGCCGACAGGTTCGTCATGGAACGGTTGAAGATGAGCTGCGCGAGGATCTCGTCCTGCGGCAGGGCCGGCGACGAGGAAAACGCGACGTTCGGATTGTTGGCAAGACCGGACACGGTCACCGATATCGACGTGGCGCCGGCCGTCGTGGATGCGACGAGATTGATCGTCGGGATCAGGCCGCCGCCAAAACCGATCGTGCCGCTTGTGAAATCCAGCCTCTTGGCAAGGATATCAAGACGGCCGCGCCGCAGCGTGAAGCCGCCGGAGACGTTGGGATTGGAGGAGGTGCCGGTAATCGTCAGGCTGCCGCCGAGTTCGGCATCAATGCCGCGCCCGCGCACGAAGATCTGGCTCGGCGCATTGACGGTGAGGTTCAGCCCGATGCCTGGCCCGGCCCCATCCGCCGGCTCGTCCGCCTTGAGATCATTCGCCATCTGGCGGACGTCGGCAGGGGCGTTTCGATGCTTGATGTCGATCTCCGACAGGCTGGACGGGAGCTTCTGCGGAATGGTGATCGCCGCCTTGGCGATGCGGATTTGGCCGCCGAGCACCGGCGAGGACAGGAGCGGCCCCGTCACTTTCAATTCCCCGCCGAGATTGGCCGTCACCAGCGTTCCGTCGACATAGGTGATGTCGCGCAGCTGCACCGTGAGGTTTGCCGGATAGCCGGAGCCCGGCTGGATGCCGACGGTGCCGGAGGCTGCGAGATTGCCGCCTGACGCGAGCGATCCGGTGAGGCTTTCGATCCGCGCCTGCCGGCCGTCGAGCGCGACGCGTGCCGAAAGGTTTTCGATGGCGAGGTTGCGCCGCACATCGACGAGGCGGCCGCCTGATGTCGCGACGGTGCCTGCAATCACCGG